>NZ_CAXTHO010000039.1:0-18593 GCF_964244015.1 uncultured Amnibacterium sp.
GCCACATCAAGCGCGGCGGCAAGGTGTGGATCAACATCTACCCCGACCGTCCGCTCACGAAGAAGCCCGCGGAGACCCGCATGGGTTCCGGCAAGGGCTCGCCCGAGTGGTGGATCGCGAACGTCAAGCCGGGCCGCGTCCTCTTCGAGGTCGCCGGCGTCGAGGAGTCGCTCGCCAAGGAGGCGCTGACCCGCGCCATCCACAAGCTGCCGCTCAAGGCACGCATCATCACCCGTGAGGAGGGAGACGCCTGATGGCGATCGGCACCAAGACCCTCGCTCCGACCGAGCTCGACTCGTTCGAGGACGGCCGCCTGACGGAGGAGCTCCGGAAGGCGAAGGAGGAGCTCTTCAACCTGCGCTTCCAGTCGGCCACCGGTCAGCTCGAGGCCCACGGTCGAGTCCGCGCCGTCAAGCGCGACATCGCCCGGATCTACACCGTGATGCGCGAGCGCGAGCTCGGCATCCGGGCCACCCCGGCACCCGCCCCGGTCGCCGAGGCGAAGCCGAAGCGCTCCCGCGCCAAGAAGGACGACGGGGCGACCGATACGACCACCGAGACCGCTGACGTGGATGCCACGCAGCCGGCCGCGGAGTCCGAGGAGACGAAGTAATGGCGAAGGCTCAGGAGGCCACGGCTGCGGCCGCCGGTCACGGCAGCGCCGGTCACGAGAGTGGCGCGCACGACATCCGCGACGAGAGCGCCCGCGGCTACCGCAAGACCCGCCGCGGCTACGTGGTCAGCGACAAGATGGACAAGACCATCGTCGTCGAGGTCGAGGACCGCGTGAAGCACCCGCTGTACGGCAAGGTCATCCGCCGCACCAGCAAGGTGAAGGCGCACGACGAGGTCGGCTCCGCCGGCATCGGTGACCTCGTGCTCATCAGCGAGACCCGGCCGCTGTCGGCCACGAAGCGCTGGCGCCTCGTCGAGGTCCTCGAGAAGGCGAAGTGACCCGATGATCCAGCAGGAGTCCAGAGTCAAGGTCGCCGACAACACCGGCGCCAAAGAGCTGCTCACGATCCGTGTCATGGGCGGCTCCGGCCGTCGCTACGCCGGTCTCGGCGACACCATCGTCGCGACCGTCAAGGACGCGATCCCGGGCGGCAACGTCAAGAAGGGCGACGTCGTCAAGGCAGTCATCGTCCGCACCGTCAAGGAGACCCGTCGTCCCGACGGCTCCTACATCAAGTTCGACGAGAACGCCGCCGTCATCCTCAAGAACGACGGCGATCCCCGCGGGACGCGCATCTTCGGTCCGGTCGGTCGCGAGCTCCGCGACAAGAAGTTCATGAAGATCATCTCGCTCGCACCGGAGGTGATCTGATCATGGCCAAGATCAAGAAGGGCGATCTCGTCCAGGTGATCGCAGGAGCCACGCAGGCGCGCGGCGGCGACCGCGGCAAGCAGGGCAAGGTCCTCGAGGTCCTCGTCGAGCGCAACCGCGTCGTGGTCGAGGGCGTCAACTTCGTCACCAAGCACGAGCGCGTCGGCCAGACCCAGCGCGGCACCAGGACGGGTGGTCTCGAGACGGTCGAGGCGCCGATCCACATCTCGAACGTCGCCGTCGTCGACCCCGACTCGAAGAAGCCGACCCGGGTCGGCCACCGGGTCGAGACGAAGACGGTCGACGGCGTCACGAAGACCGTTCGCGTCCGGTACGCGAAGAAGTCCGGGAAGGACCTGTAACCCATGACGGACACCACTGTTGCGCCGACTGAGACCCCTTCCTCCAACGAAAAGGGTCAGCCGCGCCTGAAGCAGAAGTACCGCTCGGAGATCGTGCCGAACCTCCAGAAGGAGTTCGGGTTCTCCAACGTGCACCAGGTCCCCGGCCTCGTGAAGGTCGTCGTGAACACCGGCGTCGGCGAGGCCGCCCGCGACGGCAAGATCATCGACGGCGCGGTCACCGACCTCACCAAGATCACCGGTCAGAAGCCGCAGGTCACGAAGGCCCGCAAGTCCATCGCGCAGTTCAAGCTGCGCGAGGGCCAGCCGATCGGTGCCCACGTCACGCTGCGCGGCGATCGGGCATGGGAGTTCCTCGACCGTCTCGTGACGCTCGCGCTGCCCCGCATCCGCGACTTCCGCGGCCTGTCCGACCGTCAGTTCGACGGCAACGGCAACTACACCTTCGGTCTGACCGAGCAGAGCGTGTTCCACGAGATCGACCAGGACCGCATCGACCGGGTCCGCGGCTTCGACATCACCGTGGTCACCACCGCGAAGACCGACGACGAGGGCCGGGCCCTGCTCCGCGCTCTCGGATTCCCGTTCCGCGCCGCCTCCTAGCGCGTGACACGCCCCTGGTCACAGGGGTCCGTACGAGGTCCGGGACCTTCCCGGAAACCTGACGAAAGAAGTACTCCATGACCATGACCGATCCGGTCGCGGACCTGCTCACGCGGGTGCGCAACGCGAACTCGGCCTTCCACGAGACGGTGACCCTGCCGCACTCGAAGCTGAAGGCGCGCATCGCGGACATCCTGAAGGACGAGGGCTACATCGCCGACTGGAGCGTCGCCGACGCCCGCGTCGGCAAGACCCTGACGCTCGACCTCAAGTACGGCCCCAACCGCGAGCGGTCGATCGCCGGCATCAAGCGCGTCTCGAAGCCCGGCCTCCGCGTCTACGCGAAGTCCACCGAGCTGCCCACGGTGCTCGGCGGCCTCGGCGTCGCGATCCTGTCCACCTCCTCCGGCCTCCTCACGGACCGCCAGGCGACCAAGAAGGGCGTAGGCGGAGAAGTCATCGCCTACGTGTGGTGAGCTGACATGTCGCGAATCGGACGACTTCCCATCGACATCCCCTCGGGCGTCGACGTGACCATCGACGGCGCCGCGGTGACGGTCAAGGGCCCCAAGGGCACCCTGAACCACACCGTGCCGGCGCCGTTGATCGCGTCCATCGAAGAGGGCAAGGTCATCGTGACCAGGCCGGACGACGAGCGCCGCTCCAAGTCGCTGCACGGCCTGACCCGCACGCTGATCGCCAACCAGGTCATCGGCGTGACGCAGGGGTACTCCAAGGGCCTCGAGGTCGTCGGTACCGGCTACCGCGTGCAGGCCCGCGGCACGAGCATCGAGTTCGCACTCGGCTTCTCGCACCCCGTGCTCGTCGAGCCGCCCGCCGGCATCTCCTTCACGGTCGAGGGCAACAACAGGCTCACCGTGTCGGGCATCGACAAGCAGGCCGTCGGCGAGACCGCCGCGAACATCCGCAAGATCCGCAAGCCCGAGCCCTACAAGGGCAAGGGCGTCCGGTACGCCGGCGAGAACGTGCGCCGCAAGGCCGGGAAGAGTGGGAAGTAACCATGGCGAACACCTCTCGCTCCGCCGCGCGTGACAAGCGCCACACGCGGCTCCGCAAGCGCATCTCCGGCACGGCGGTCGCACCGCGTCTCGTCGTGAACCGGTCCGCCCGGCACATCTTCGTACAGGTCGTGGACGACTCCGTCGGCCGCACCCTGGCCTCCGCTTCGACGCTGGAGGCGGACTTCCGTGCCTCGTCGGACGACAAGACCGCGAAGGCCAAGCGCGTCGGCGAACTCGTCGCCGAGCGCGCGAAGGCCGCCGGCATCGACTCCGTCGTGTTCGATCGCGGCGGCAACAAGTACGCGGGACGCGTGGCGGCTGTGGCCGACGGCGCCCGGGAAGGCGGGCTGAGCCTGTGAGCACTGCATCTGATTCCAACGGCACCGACACCACTCCGGAGACCCCCGAGGCCACGGAGCCGACCGACGCCGCCACGACGACGGAGGCTGCTGAGACGAGCGACGCCGGCGAGCTCGCTGCGGCCGTCGCGGCCACGACGGCAACGGCCGCCGAGCCCGTCGTCGAGGCGCCGGTCGAGACCGCTGCCGGTACCGATTCCGTCAGCCGGGACAACCGGTTGAGCCGGGGTCGTGGCGGCCAGAGCGCCGGTGGCGCCGGCGGTGGCCGCAACGAGCGCGGTGGCAACGACCGCGGCGGCCGCGGTGGCCGTGACAACCGGGGCGGGGACAGCAACTTCCTCGAGCGGGTCGTCACGATCAACCGCGTCTCCAAGGTCGTGAAGGGTGGTCGACGCTTCAGCTTCACCGCCCTCGTGATCGTCGGCGACGGCAACGGCACGGTCGGCGTCGGCTACGGCAAGGCCCGTGAGGTCCCCACCGCGATCAGCAAGGGCGTCGAGGAGGCGAAGAAGAACTTCTTCCGCGTCCCGCGCATCGCCGCGTCGATCCCGCACCCCGTGCAGGGCGAGGCTGCTGCAGGCGTCGTCCTGCTGCGTCCTGCGGCGCCCGGCACCGGCGTCATCGCCGGTGGTCCGGTCCGCGCCGTGCTCGAGTGCGCCGGTATCCACGACGTGCTGTCGAAGTCCCTCGGCTCGTCGAACACGATCAACATCGTGCATGCGACCGTCGCCGCGCTGAAGCAGCTCGAGGAGCCCGCCGCGGTCGCCGGTCGCCGCGGTCTCGACATCGACCGGGTCGTCCCCGCCCGCCTCCTGCGCATGCAGGACGCGGCCGCAGCGGCCCAGAAGGCGAGCGCCTGATGGCCACGACGCTGCGAATCACCCAGATCAAGTCCAAGGTGAGCGAGAAGCAGAACCAGCGCGACACGCTGCGTTCGCTCGGTCTGAAGCGGATCGGACGGACCGTCGAGCGTCCGGACACGCCCCAGAACCGCGGCTATGTCCGCGCCGTCGCCCACCTCGTCAAGGTTGAGGAGATCGACTGATGGCTGAACTCAAGAAGGTCGCCGCCGCCGAATCCAGTGGAGACGGCAAGGCGGAGAAGGTCAACCTGCTCAAGGTCCACCACCTCCGTCCCGCCCCCGGCGCGAAGAAGTCCCGCATGCGGGTCGGCCGCGGTGAGGGCTCGAAGGGCAAGACCGCAGGTCGCGGCACCAAGGGCACGAAGGCGCGCTACGGCGTGCGTGCGGGCCTCGAGGGCGGCAACCTGAACTTCGTCATGCGGTCGCCGAAGCTCAAGGGCTTCAAGAACCCGTTCCGCGTCGAGTACCAGGTCGTGAACCTGGAGAAGCTCGCCGTGCTCTACCCGCAGGGCGGCGACGTCACCGTCGCCGATCTGGTCGCCAGGGGCGCCGTGCGGAAGAACCAGTTGGTCAAGGTCCTCGGCTCCGGAGACATCGCGGTTAGTCTGAACGTCGCTGTCGACAAGGTGTCCGAGTCGGCGCAGCAGAAGATCGTGGCCGCAGGCGGCTCGGTCGGCTGATCTGCATCGTGTCGGGGCTTCCGCTTGACGGCGGAGGCCCCGACCCATGTCAGGCCAACCAAAGGTGTTGAGGGAGACAAGTGCTCAGTGCTGTCGCGCGGATCTTCCGCACGCCCGACCTGCGCCGCAAGGTGCTGTTCACCCTCGCGATCATCGCGATCTTCCGGCTCGGCTCGTTCGTGCCGGCACCGTTCGTGGACTTCTCGAACGTGCGCAGCTGCCTCGCGAGCCAGTCCTCGTCCGCGAGCGGGCTCTACACGCTCGTCAACGTGCTGTCCGGCGGTGCGCTGCTGCAGCTGTCGATCTTCGCGCTCGGCATCATGCCGTACATCACGTCGTCGATCATCGTGCAGCTGCTCCGCGTGGTCATCCCTCGCTTCGAGGTCCTCTACAAGGAGGGCCAGGAGGGGCAGGCGCGCCTGACGCAGTACACGCGCTACCTCACGATCGCGCTCGGCATCCTCCAGTCGACGACGCTGATCACGGTCGCCCGCAGCGGCGCGCTGTTCGGCAGCGGCTCGAGCACGAACGCGGCCTGCTCGTCGCTGATCTCGAACACGGCGTGGTGGGCCACCGTGCTGATGGTGCTGACGATGACGGCCGGCACCGGTCTGATCATGTGGATGGGTGAGCTCATCACCGAGCGCGGTGTCGGCAACGGCATGTCGCTGCTGATCTTCACGGCCATCGCCGCCCGCTTCCCGCAGTCGATCATCGCCATCGGTCAGGCGCAGAGCCCCGAGGTCGCGGTCGTCGTCGTGCTGATCGGTGTCGTCATCGTGGGGCTGGTCGTCTACGTCGAGCAGTCGCAGCGGCGGATCCCCGTCGAGTACGCGAAGCGGATGGTGGGCCGCAGGACCTACGGCGGCAACAACACCTACATCCCGATCAAGGTGAACATGGCGGGCGTCGTGCCGGTCATCTTCGCCTCGAGCCTGCTGTACCTGCCCGCGCTGATCGCGCAGTTCAACCAGCCGAGGGACGGTTCCGCGCCCGCGCCCTGGGTGACGTGGATCCAGAACTACCTGACCACCGGTGACCACCCGCTGTACATGGCGATGTACTTCCTGCTCATCGTCGGGTTCACGTACTTCTACGTCGCGATCACCTTCAACCCGGAGGAGGTCGCGGACAACATGAAGAAGTACGGCGGCTTCATACCGGGCATCCGCGCCGGCCGGCCGACGGCCGAGTACCTCGACTACGTGCTGACCCGCGTGACGCTGCCCGGCTCGATCTACCTCGGGCTGCTCGCGCTGATCCCGCTGGTCGCCTTCGTGGCCATCGGTGCGAACTCGAACTTCCCGTTCGGCGGCGCCTCGCTGCTGATCATCGTGGGTGTCGGGCTCGAGACCGTGAAGCAGATCGACTCGCAGCTGCAGCAACGGCACTACGAGGGCCTGCTCCGCTGATGCGCATGCTGCTCATCGGCCCTCCGGGAGCCGGGAAGGGTACGCAGGCCGTGCGCGTCGCGGAGTCGTACGGCATCCCGGCGATCTCGACCGGCGACATCTTCCGCGCCAACGTGGCGCAGGGCACGCCGCTCGGGCTGCAGGCCAAGGAGTACATGGATCGCGGCGCCTACGTGCCCGACGATCTGACGAACGCGCTCGTGCTCGACCGACTGGCGCACAGCGACGCGGGTGCCGGCTTCCTGCTCGACGGCTTCCCCCGGACGCTGCCGCAGGTGCACACGCTCGATTCGACGCTCGAGGAGACCGCCGGAGGGCTCGATGCGGTGATCCAGCTGGTCATCGACACCGATGCGGTCGTCGAGCGGCTGCTGAAGCGAGCGAAGGACCAGGGCCGCAGCGACGACACGGAGGACGTGATCCGCAAGCGGCTCGAGGTGTACCAGGAGCAGACCCATCCGCTCGTGGCCGTCTACGCCCAGCGCGGCGTGCTCGTCAGCGTCGACGCGGTCGGGTCCGTCGACGAGGTCACCGATCGCATCTCCGGGGCGCTCAGCGGTCGGGTGCAGGGGTCGGACTAGTACGCCTTCGGCGGGGGACCCAGCGTGGTTGCGTTGTTGAGGCTTTCGTTTTGAAGGAGATCCGGCCTTCCGAGCTTGGAGCCCCTCCGAGATTCGGCACCGGATCTCCTTCACAACGCACTCTGGGTCCCAGCCATGCGGGACCTAGCGCCCGGCTGGTTCGGACCCTCTCCCGATCTGGGCTAAGATCGCCTGTCGGCCATGCATGCCCTGTTTCCCGGGCTGCGTACCGCCGACCCGTCTGCAGGGCATCCGCCCGGCGGACGTCCCGCATGACCAGTGATCGATCGTGGATCGCCGCTCGTCGGTCATCCACAACAAGTGACGAAGTGAGGCTATGGCCAAGAAAGACGGTGTCATCGAGATCGAAGGCGCGGTGGTCGAAGCACTGCCCAATGCCATGTTCCGTGTGGAGCTGAGCAACGGGCACAAGGTGCTTGCGCACATCTCGGGCAAGATGCGGCAGCACTACATCCGCATCCTCCCCGAGGACCGAGTCATCGTCGAGCTGAGCCCGTACGACTTGACCCGCGGCCGGATCGTCTACCGGTACAAGTAGTCCATCGCCGGTCCGTCGCACGATCGCTGAGAAGTAACGGCCGACCGGTCACCCGGGCGGTACGAGGACAGCGAGAAGAGGAACTCCCATGAAGGTCGCGCCTTCCGTCAAACCCATCTGCGAGCACTGCCGGGTGATCCGCCGTCACGGCCGGGTCATGGTCATCTGCTCCGTGAACGTGCGTCACAAGCAGCGTCAGGGCTGACAGCCAGACCCCACAACAGAACACATCGGCAGCACCAGAACCCTCCGCACGCGGAGGGGGACACCCCGGGTCGGAGGCTCGGGCACCGGCGCTGCTCCACACCTCCGGATCCTTCCCCTAGGAGATCAGCATGGCGAGACTCGCCGGCGTCGACATCCCGCGTGAGAAGCGCGTGGAGATCGCACTCACCTACATCTACGGCGTGGGACGCACCCGCGCAGCCGAGACGCTGAAGGCGACGGGCGTCAGCCCCGACACCCGCGTCCGCAACCTCACGGACGACGAGCTCATCGCCCTCCGCGATCACATCGAAGGGGCCTACAAGGTGGAGGGCGACCTCCGCCGCGAGGTCGCCGCCGACATCCGCCGCAAGGTCGAGATCGGCTCCTACCAGGGTATCCGCCACCGTCGCGGCCTGCCCGTCCACGGCCAGCGCACGAAGACGAACGCGCGCACCCGCAAGGGTCCGAAGCGCACCGTCGCCGGCAAGAAGAAGGCCGGGCGCAAGTAGCGCTCCCGCCTCCCACACCCACTTCGTAGGAGAGATCAGCTCATGGCAGCACCGAAGGCGGCTCGCAAGCCGCGTCGTAAAGAGAAGAAGAACATCGCGATCGGGCAAGCCCACATCAAGTCGACGTTCAACAACACGATCGTCTCGATCACCGACACCACGGGTGCCGTGATCAGCTGGGCCTCGTCCGGCGGCGTCGGCTTCAAGGGCTCGCGCAAGTCGACGCCGTTCGCGGCGCAGCTCGCCGCCGAGTCCGCGGCCCGTCAGGCGCAGGAGCACGGCATGAAGAAGGTCGACGTGTTCGTGAAGGGCCCCGGCTCCGGCCGCGAGACCGCGATCCGGTCCCTCCAGGCCGCCGGCCTCGAGGTCGGTTCGATCAACGACGTGACGCCGCAGGCGCACAACGGCGTCCGTCCGCCCAAGCGCCGCCGCGTCTGAGCTCGGCGGACTCTTCGTTTTGTAGGACGCTCCGTCCTACAAAACGGAGAGTCCTGCCTCGCAAGCCTCCGGAGCCCTCCGGAATTCACCCCTCTGTGTCATATATCGGACACGAAAGGACACGATCGTGCTCATCGCACAGCGCCCCACCCTCGCCGAGGAGCCCATCAGCGAGTTCCGCTCGCGGTTCGTCATCGAGCCGCTCGAGCCGGGCTTCGGCTACACCCTCGGCAACTCCCTCCGTCGCACGCTGCTCTCCTCGATCCCTGGCGCGGCCGTCACGTCCATCCGGCTCGAGGGCGTCCAGCACGAGTTCACGACGATCCCCGGTGTCAAGGAGGACGTCACCGAGATCATCCTGAACATCAAGCAGCTGGTCGTCTCCTCCGAGCACGACGAGCCGATCACCGCCTACCTGCGCAAGCAGAGCGAGGGGCCCGTCACGGCTGCGGACATCTCGGCGCCCGCCGGCGTCGAGATCCACAACCCGGACCTCCTCATCGCGACGCTGAACGACAAGGCGCGCTTCGACCTGGAGCTCACGATCGAGCGCGGCCGGGGCTACGTGTCCGCGACGCAGAACCGCAGCGAGTTCAGCGAGGCCGGCCAGATCCCGGTCGACTCGATCTACTCGCCGGTCCTCAAGGTCACCTACCGCGTCGAGGCGACGCGTGCCGGTGAGCGCACCGACTTCGACCGCCTCGTCGTCGACGTCGAGAGCAAGCCGGCGATCACGCCGCGCGACGCGATCGCGTCGGCCGGCCGCACCCTGACCGAGCTCTTCGGTCTCGCCCGCGAGCTGAACACCGCGGCCGAGGGCATCGAGATCGGCCCGGCCCCGGTGGACCAGCTGGTGTCCTCCGAGCTGTCGATGCCGATCGAGGACCTGGACCTGTCCGTCCGGTCCTACAACTGCCTCAAGCGCGAGGGCATCAACACGGTGAGCGAGCTCGTCTCCCTCAGCGAGACGCAGCTGATGAACATCCGCAACTTCGGGCAGAAGTCGGTCGACGAGGTCAAGGACAAGCTCGTCGAGCTCGGCTTGTCCCTCAAGGACGCCGTGCCCGGCTTCGACGGCACGCACTTCTACTCCGCTTACGACGACGAGGAGAACGCATAATGCCCAGACCTGCCAAGGGTCCCCGCCTCGGGAGCGGACCCGCGCACGAGCGCCTGCTCCTCGCTCAGCTGGCCTCCCAGCTGTTCGAACACCGCTCGATCCAGACGACCGAGGCGAAGGCCAGGCGCCTCCGTCCCATCGCCGAGCGGTACATCACCTTCGCGAAGCGGGGCGACCTGCACTCGCGGCGTCGAGTGATGCGCAGCATCGGTGACAAGACCGTCGTGCACGAGCTCTTCACGGAGATCGCGCCGCTGGTCGCCGAGCGCCAGGGCGGCTACACCCGGATCGTCAAGACCGGGTTCCGCAAGGGCGACAACGCGCCGATGGCCGTGATCGAGCTCGTCCTCGAGCCCGTCACGCCGAAGCGCGCGACACGCACCCGCACAGCGGTCGCCACCGCACCGGTCGCCTCCGACGTGCCGGTCGAGGAGACCGACACCATCGAGGAGTCCGCGCCGGTCGAGCCGGAGGCGGAGACGCCTGAGGCGACCGAGGTGGAGGAGACCGCAGCAGAGACCGCGGACGACGCCCCGGAGGTCGAGGCGCCCGCCGCCGACGAGCCGTCCGTGCCCGACGAGAAGCCGGCGACGCCCGCCTCCTGACCCCGTTTGCCCTCCGGTTTTCATGTTTCAGGAGTTTTGGCGCCGCTGAAGCGACGCCAAAACTCCTGAAAGATGAAAAGCTCCCGACATGGCGAGCGAGGCGACGACCGTCGATGTCGACGGGCCGCATGGGACGCGCACGATGCGGGTGTCGAGCCCATCGCGTGTGGTCTGGCCGGACGCGGGGATCACGAAGCTCGATCTCGTGCACTACTTCGTGGCGGTCGGGGACGCGTTCCTCGCGGCGAACGGCGATCGACCGGTGTCGCTGCAGCGCTTCGGCGGTGACGTGACGGGTGACTCCTACTTCTCCAAGAACCCGCCCAAGGGGGCGCCGGAGTGGATCCGGGCCGTGGAGGTGACCTATCCCTCTGCACGTTCCCACCCGCAGCTCGTCCTGGACGAACCCGCCGCGATCGTCTGGGCGGCGCAGATGAACACGATCGTGTTCCACTCGTGGCCGTCCCGCGCCGCCGCCTCCGACTACCCGGATCAGCTGCGGATCGACCTCGACCCGCAGCCCGGGACGGCGCTGCCCGATGCCGCGCGTGCCGCATTCGGCATGCGCGACGTGCTCGCGGAGGCGGGGCTGACGGCGTTCGTGAAGACGTCGGGGAACCGCGGCCTGCACCTGTACGCGCCGATCCGCCCGGAGTGGGAGTTCCTCGACGTGCGGCACGCGGTGATCGCCGCCGCGCGCGAGCTGGAACGCCGCACCCCCGACGCCGTCACGACGGCGTGGTGGAAGGAGCTCCGCGGCGAGCGGATCTTCCTCGACTTCAACCAGGCGGCGAGGGACCGCACGATCGCGGGCGCCTACAGCCCGCGCCCCCTGCCCGCCGCGTCGGTCTCCTGCCCGATCACGTGGGACGAGCTCGATGCCGGCGTCGATCCCGGCGCGTTCACCGTGCTGACGGTCCCGGATCGCCTGGCCGCCGTCGGGGACCCGTGGGCGAGGATGCACGACGAAGCGGGCGGGCTCGAGACCCTGCTCTCGTGGTGGGAGCGCGACCTCGCGAACGGCGAGGGTGAACTGCCGTTCCCACCCGACTATCCGAAGATGCCGGGGGAGCCGCCCCGCGTGCAGCCCTCCCGAGCCCGCAAGGAGGACTGACCCTCCGTTTTGTAGGAACCTCCGTCCTACAAAACGGAGGGTCAACAGGTCTGGGCGTCGTGGATCAGGTCGAGGGCCGCGCGCAGCGCCACCGCATCGACCTGCCCGGGCGCGCTGGCGGCGCCGACCGTGCCGAACGTGACGGCCGAGCCGAACGTCTCGCCCGCGATGCGGGAGACGACGCCGAGCGGCCCCATCGCCATCGTGATCGCCGGGCGGGCGTCGGCCCGCGCGGCGTACTCGGCCGTCGCGGCGAGCAGCGTCAGCACGTCCTCCGGCGTAGCGGGGGTGATCGCCAGCTTGACGACGTCCGCCCCCAGCGACTCCTGGCGCAGGAGCCGATCGACGATCTCGTCGCGCGAGGGCGTGCCGCGGAGGTCATGGAACGACAGCACGACCGGCTTGCCCGCCGCGTGCGCGGCCTCGACGACGACGTCGACGACCTCGCGGGGAAGCGCCATCTCGACGTCCACCGCAGCCACCCCCTCCGCCGCCACGGCGTCGAGCAGGAGGTCGCGGAAGGCGCCCGGCTCGATCGACGCGCCGCCCCCCTCGGCGGCCGTGCGGAGGGTGAGCAGAACCGGCAGCACGGGATCGAGGACGACCCGCACGAGGTCGACGGCATCCCGCACGGCGCGGATGTCCGCCACCGCGGCGAACCGGTCGATCCGCAGCTCGACGAGGTCAGCCGCCGCCGGACGGATCGACGCCGCCTCGGCCCGCAGCTCGTCGAGCGTCGCCCCCGTCAGCGGGACGCACACCTTCGGACGCCCGGAGCCGACCTCGACCGAGCCGATGCGCACGACGGAGCTCACCGGAGCACCGCGCCGAGGTCGTAGGCGTGCGGCACCTCGAGCTGCTCGAAGGAGCAGGACAGGGCGTCGCGGTCGGGCCGCCAGCGCTCGAACTGGGCGGTGTGGCGGAGGCGCGCGCCCTCCATCTGGTCGTAGCGCACCTCGAGCACCCGCTCCGGGCGGAGGACGACGAAGGAGGTGTCCTTGGAGGAGGAGAACCGGTTCCGCTCACCCTCGCCGCGCACGGGCTCGCCGTCCTCGCCGCGCGCGACCAGCGGCGCGAGGTCGTCGATCAGCTGGTCGCGGACCTGCATCGTGAACGCCGAGACGCCGCCGACCTGCCGCAGCACTCCCTCCGCGTCGTACAGCGACACGAGGAGTGAGCCGACGCCGTGCCCGCTCGCGTGGATGCGGTACCCGGTCGCGATCACGTCGGCGGTGCGGTGGTGCTTGACCTTCAGCATCGTGCGCTTGCCGGGGGAGTAGACCGCGTCGACCGGTTTGGCGACGACGCCGTCGAGTCCCGCGCCCTCGAACTCGGCGAGCCAGCCTGCCGCGAGCTCCGGGTCGTCGGTGACCTGCGAGACGAACAGCGGAGCGGACGGCGACGGCAGCAGCGCCTCGAGCGCCGCTCGCCGCTCGCCGAACGGCGTCCCGAGGAGCGACCGCTCACCCTCCGCCAGCAGGTCGAACGCGATGAAGGATGCCGGGGTCTCCGCTGCGAGCTTCGCGACCCTGGAGGCGGCCGGGTGGATGCGCTGGGACAGCGCCTCCCAGTCGAGCCGCTGCGCCCCGGGCTCGCCGGTCGGGACCACCACCTCGCCGTCCAGCACGCACGGTCCCGGCAGGGCCGCCGCGAGACCCTCGACGAGCTCGGGGAAGTAGCGGGTCAGCGTCTTGCCGCCTCGGCTGCCGATCTCGACCGTCTCGCCGTCGTAGGCGACGATGCCGCGGAACCCGTCCCACTTCGGCTCGTACAGCAGCGCACCGCCACCGGTCGTGGTCGCGGGGACGGCGCTCACCGCCTTCGCGAGCATCGGCTCGATCGTGTGGTCCACGGACAGCGGCATGCGCACATCCTGCCGCGCCGGCGGCGTGCTCCATCCGCCACCATGGAGGCATGGACGGGAGCGTGCGCGTGCGGCTCGACCTCGCGTACGACGGCACCGACTTCTCCGGATGGGCCAAGCAGGCCCACGGCGAACGTACGGTGCAGGGCGTGCTCGAGCAGGCGCTCGCGGTCGCGGTCGGGCGCGCGGACGGCCCCGCACCTCGGCTCGTCGTCGCCGGCCGCACGGACACCGGCGTGCACGCGGCAGGTCAGGTCGCGCACGTCGACCTGACCCCGGAGCAGCTCGCAGCCCTGACGCGCCGGCACGACGGCCAGGGGGAGGTCGATGCGGTCGCCCGGCGACTGACCGGGCTGCTGAACGTCGACGGCGACGTCGTCGTGCACCGCTCCTCCATCGCGCCGCCGGGGTTCGACGCCCGGTTCAGCGCGACCCACCGCCGCTACCGGTACCGGATCGCGGATCGGCTCACCGCGCGCGACCCGGTCGACCGCCGTCGCACGATGAGCTACCCGCGCACGCTCGACGACGAGCTGATGCGCGCAGCGGTCGCCGCGGTCACCGGTCTGCACGACTTCGCGGCCTACTGCAAGCCCCGCCCCGGCGGAACGACCATCCGCGACCTGCGGTCCCTCACCTGGGCGCGCGACCCCTCCGGCGTCCTCGTCGCCGAGGTCCTGGCGGACGCGTTCTGCCACAACATGGTCCGCGCCCTGGTCGGCGCGAGCATCGCCGTCGGCACCGGCAGGATCGCACCGGAGCGCATGGCGGCGCTGCTCGAGGAGCCGATTCGGTCGAACGAGTTCCCGGTCGCTCCGGCGTACGGGCTCACCCTCGTCGAGGTCGGCTATCCGTCCGACGATGCGCTGGCGGACCAGGCGCGGCGGACCCGAGCGCTCCGCGCCCTGCCCTGATCGGAGGCGGTCGTGGGCCAGCAGGAAGTCGGGTACTCTTGACCGGCCCTGCAGGAACGCTCCTGCTCGGCTTCGAGCCCTCCATCGCTCGTTCCGACGTCTGCCACTGCCCATTGGGCACGACACGTCATGGAACCGGCAGCGGAGCGGGATCCACGACCACCTCGAACAGGAAGCGTGCACACAGTGACGCGTACGTACAGCCCCAAGGCGAGCGAGATCACCCATGACTGGGTCGTCATCGACGCCACCGACGTCGTGCTGGGCCGCCTCGCCAGCCACGCCGCCGCCCTCCTCCGCGGCAAGCACAAGGCGACCTTCGCCCCGCACCTCGACAGCGGTGACTTCGTCATCATCGTGAACGCCGAGAAGGTGGCCCTCACGGGCTCGAAGCGCGACGAGAAGATCGCCTACCGCCACTCGGGCTACCCGGGTGGTCTGACGGCAACGAAGTACTCCGAGCTGCTCGAGAAGGACCCGGCCCGTACCGTCGAGAAGTCGATCCGCGGCATGCTGCCGAAGAACTCGCTCGGCCGCGCCCAGATCAAGAAGCTGAAGGTCTACGCGGGCGCCGAGCACCCGCACGCCGCGCAGCAGCCCACGCCCTACACCCTGACCCAGGTCGCCCAGTAGGGCCCGGAAGAGACAGCACAGACCATGGCACAGATCGCAGATTCCATCGACATCCCGTCGACGTTCACCACCTCCTCCACGCCGGAGGCCGCCCCCGCCGTCGAGCGCCCGCCGCTCACCGTCCCGGGAGCCGCAGTCGGCCGCCGCAAGCAGGCCATCGCCCGCGTCCGGCTCATCCCCGGCAGCGGCACGATCACGGTCAACGGCCGCACGTTCGAGGACTACTTCCCGAACAAGCTGCACCAGCAGCTGATCAACGACCCCTTCACGATCCTGCAGCTCACGGGCGCCTACGACGTCATCGCGAAGATCTCCGGTGGTGGCCCCTCCGGCCAGGCCGGAGCGCTCCGCCTCGGCATCGCGCGGTCGCTGAACCAGATCGACGAGGAGAACAACCGGTCCGGCCTGAAGAAGGCCGGCTTCCTGAGCCGTGACGCGCGGGTCAAGGAGCGCAAGAAGGCCGGGCTGAAGAAGGCGCGCAAGGCGCCGCAGTTCTCCAAGCGCTGATCAGCGGGCAGCACCACCGGTCGATGCCCAGGCTCTTCGGCACGGACGGCGTGCGCGGTCTCGCCAACCGCGAGGTCACGGCCGAGCTGGCCATGTCCCTCGCGCAGGCGGCCGCGCACGTGCTCGGCGACGGCCCCCGGTCGCAACGCCGGCGACCCATCGCCGTGCTCGCCCGCGATCCGCGCATCTCCGGCGAGTTCATCTCGGCGGCGGTCGCGGCAGGACTCGCGGGTTCCGGTGTCGACGTGTTCGACGCGGGCGTCATCCCGACGCCCGCTGCGGCGTTCCTGGTGGCCGACATCCGCGCCGACTTCGG
This sequence comes from uncultured Amnibacterium sp., assembly GCF_964244015.1. NCBI lineage: Bacteria > Bacillati > Actinomycetota > Actinomycetes > Micrococcales > Microbacteriaceae > Amnibacterium > uncultured Amnibacterium sp. Next base: position 15,995 of record NZ_CAXTHO010000039.1, read on the forward strand.
CGTGATGATCAGCGCCTCCCACAACCCGGCCCCGGACAACGGGATCAAGATCTTCGCCGCCGGAGGCACGAAGCTGCCGGACGAGACCGAGGACCGCATCCAGGCCGCGATGGCCGAGCCGCCGCTCGCGCCGGTCGGCGGCGAGGTAGGCAGGATCCGGCGGTTCGCGGACGCCGAGGACCGGTACGTCGTGCACCTCATCGAGTCGATGCCGCACCGCCTCGACGGTCTCACCGTGGTCCTCGACTGCGCGAACGGCGCGGCGGCGGGGGTGTCGCCGGAGGTGTTCCATCTCGCGGGCGCCGAGGTCATCCCGATCGGCAACGACCCCGACGGCATGAACATCAACGACGGAGTCGGGTCGACGCACCTCGACCGGCTCGCCGCGGAGGTGATCCGCACGGGCGCCGATGTCGGGATCGCCCACGACGGCGACGCGGACCGCTGCCTCGCGGTCGACGCGGACGGGCGGATCATCGACGGCGATCGGATCATGGCGATCCTCGCGAAGTCGATGCTGGCCCGCGGCGTCCTGCGTGAGGACACCCTCGTCGCGACCGTCATGAGCAACATCGGCCTGCTCCGCTCCATGGAGGCGGCCGGGATCACGGTGCTGCAGACGCGGGTCGGTGATCGCTACGTGCTGGAGGAGCTGGGGGCGCGCAACCTGTCGCTCGGCGGCGAGCAGTCCGGCCACGTGATCATGGCCGACTTCGCCACCACCGGCGACGGCCTGCTCACCGGTCTGCACCTGATGGCGGAGATGGCGGGCAGCGGCAGGACCCTCGCCGAGCTCGCCGCGGAGACTACGATCTATCCGCAGGTGCTGCTGAACGTGAGTGATGTCGATCGGCACCGCGCCGGCGACGACGCGGTGCTGCTGGCCGCGGTGGCCGATGCGGAGCGGCAGCTCGGCGACACGGGGCGCGTGCTCCTCCGCCCCTCCGGTACCGAGCCGGTCGTCCGCGTGATGGTGGAGGCCGCCGAGCTCGCCACGGCGGAGGCGGTCGCCGCGGCGCTGGCCGAGGTCGTCCGCGACCGGCTCGCACTCCCGTGAGCCGCGTCGCGCCCCTCGCCGATCCGGCGGACCGGCGTCGGGGCATCCGGCGCATCGCCGTCGTCGGCGCGGTGCTGACCCTGCCCCAGCTGATCGCCGCCTGGCTCGTGCTCCCCTCCGGCTGGGAACTCGTCTCCCTGGTGCTGCCGTTCGTCTACGTCGCCGGAGTGCTCGTGCTGTCCGTCGCCGCGACCAGGGCGTGGAAGCTGCGATCCGAGCGGCTGCTGCCGATCGCGGTGGCCGGCGTGGCCTGCATCGTGGTCGCAACGGTGCTGTTCTCGGTCTGGCCGCCCGATCAGGCGCAGTACCTCGACACCGGCACGGTGCTCGTGCCGTTCGGCCGTGGGCTGCACCTGGAGTACCTGTTCGTGCTCGTCGGTGCGCTGTGGCAGTTCGGCCTGTTCGTGCTCGTCGGCTCGATCGGCTCCGCCCTCACGCGTCAGCGGACCGGTCGCGCCGCCCGCTGAGGCAGTGTTCGCGGATCAGGGGATTCGGGAGGCGCGGAGCGCCCCCGAATCCCCTGATCCGCGAACACCCGTCAGATCTTGCGGAGGAGGACCGAGCGGACCGCGTGGTCCTCGGACTTCTTCAGCACCAGCGTCGCGCGGGACCGGGTCGGGAGGATGTTGTCCCGCAGGTTCGGCTCGTTGATCGACGTCCAGTAGCTCATCGCGGTCGCGCGGGACTCCTCCGGCGTCAGGTCCGCGAACCGGTGGAAGTACGAGCTCGGGTCCGCGAACGACGCGGTCTGCAGCCGCTCGAAGCGGCGGACGTACCATTCGGCGATGTCCTGGGTCCTCGCGTCGACGTAGACGCCGAAGTCGAACAGATCGCTGACGGCGAGGCCGTTCCTGCTCGGCGCCTGCAGCACGTTCAGCCCCTCGACGATGAGGACGTCCGGCCTGCGGATCACGATCTCGGCGCCGGAGACGATGTCGTACTGCTCGTGGGAGTAGAACGGCGCACGGACCTCCTCCGTGCCGCTCTTCACCGCGGTGACGAAGCGCAGCAGGCCCCGACGGTCGAACGACTCGGGGAACCCCTTCCGGTCGAGGATGCCGCGGCGCTCCAGCTCCGCGTTCGGGTGCAGGAACCCGTCGGTCGGCACCAGCTCCACCTTCGGGGTGTCGTCCCAGCGTGCCAGCAGCTCCCGGAGGAGGCGGGCGACCGTCGACTTGCCGACGGCGACCGAGCCCGCGACGCCGATCACGAACGGAGTCGTCTCCGCGCGGGTGCCGAGGAACGCGCTGGTGCGCGCGTGCAACTGCCTGGCCCCGGTCGCGTAGAGGTTCAGCAGCCTGCTGAGCGGAAGGTAGACCTCGCTGACCTCGTGCTCGTCGAGCGGCTCCCCGAGACCCGCGAGCCGGTGCAGCTCCGCCGGTGACAGGGGCTGCGCCACCCCGGCCGCGAGGGTCGCCCACCGGGAGCGCTCGATCTCGATGAACGGGCTCGGGCCGTGGCCGGAGGCGGGCGCGGTGCGATCCGACACGCTGCCGATCGTAGTGACGACACCTGTCCCCTGATCGGGTGCCGGACTGTGCT
>NZ_CAXTHO010000039.1:18693-20922 GCF_964244015.1 uncultured Amnibacterium sp.
CCGCGGGCCGCCATCGACGTGCTCGTCGGGGGGCTGAAGCGGCTCGAGTACCGGGGCTACGACTCGGCCGGTGTCGCACTCGTCGGTGACGACGGTGTGCTCTCGACGCACAAGCGCGCGGGCAAGCTGGGGGTGCTGCAGGGGGACCTGGAGCGGAGCCCGCTGCCCGACGCGACGACCGGCATCGGCCACACCCGCTGGGCCACGCACGGCGGGCCGACCGACGCGAACGCCCACCCGCACCTCGGCGACGACGGCAAGCTGGCGCTGATCCACAACGGCATCATCGAGAACTTCTCGGCGCTGAAGGACGAGCTGCAGGACGACGGGCACACCTTCACCAGCGAGACCGACACCGAGGTCGCCGCGGTGCTGCTCGGCAGCGAGTACCGGAAGGCCGGCGACCTGCTGACCGCCTTCCGTGCGGTCGTGCGACGCCTCCACGGCGCCTTCACCCTGCTGGCCGTGCACGCGGACGAGCCCGGGCTGGTCGTCGGCGCCCGCCGCAACTCGCCGCTCGTCGTCGGGCTCGGCGACGGCGAGCAGTTCCTCGGCTCCGACGTCGCGGCGTTCGTCCAGTACACCCGCCGAGCGCTGGCGATCGGGCAGGACCAGATCGTCGCGATCCGGCCGGAGGGTATCGAGCTGACCGACTTCGCCGGCGCTCCGGTCGAGGGCGAGGAGTACGAGATCGCCTGGGACGCCTCCGCCGCCGAGAAGGGCGGCTGGTCGAGCTTCATGGCGAAGGAGATCAGCGAGGAGCCGGAGGCGCTGGAGCAGACGCTGCTCGGTCGCATCCACGGCGGCCGCGTCGTGCTGGCCGAGATCGCGGACGGCTTCCCCGACGACGTCCTGCGCGACGTGGACCGCATCGTGCTGCTCGGCGCCGGTACCGCCGCGTACTCCGCCATGCTCGGCAAGTACGCGATCGAGAAGTGGGCCGGCGTGCCGGTCGAGGTCGACCTCGCCCACGAGTTCCGGTACCGCGATCCGGTGCTCGGACCGAACACGCTCGTCGCCTCCATCAGCCAGTCCGGCGAGACGATGGACACGCTGATGGCGGTGAAGTACGCCAGGGAGCGCGGCGCCCGCACGCTCTCGATCTGCAACACCCAGGGCGCGACCATCGCGCGCGAGTCCGACGCGGTGCTCTACACGCGGGCGGGACCGGAGGTCGCGGTCGCGTCGACGAAGGCATTCACCGCCCAGGTCGTCGCGCTGTACCTCTTCGGCCTGCACCTCGGCCGGGTCCGCGGCGAGCTGACCGACGAGTCGTCGCACGCCCTCGTCGCCGAGCTGCAGGCGCTGCCCGCGAAGCTGCAGGAGGTGCTCGCGCAGGGCGACGAGATCCGCGAGATGGCACGGCAGATGTCGGACACCCGCAGCGTGCTGTTCCTCGGGCGCCATGTCGGGTACCCGGTGGCGCTCGAAGGCGCGCTGAAGCTCAAAGAGCTCGCGTACATCCACGCGGAGGGCTTCGCCGCCGGCGAGCTGAAGCACGGGCCGATCGCGCTGATCGAGCCGGGGCAGCGCGTCTTCGTGATCGTGCCGAGCCCCCGCGACTCCTCCAGCCTGCATCCGAAGGTCGTCTCGAACATCCAGGAGATCCGCGCCCGCGGTGCCCACGTGCTCGCGATCGCGGAGTCGGGCGACGTCGCCGTGCTGCCGTTCGCCGACGAGGTGCTGCGCATCCCGCTGGCCGGCACGATGTTCGAGCCGCTGCTCGCGGTGGCGCCGCTGCAGATCTTCGCCATGGAGCTCGCGGCCGCGAAGGGACTCGACGTCGACCAGCCGCGCAACCTCGCGAAGTCCGTGACGGTCGAGTGATCATCGGCATCGGCGTCGACGTGGTCGACATCGCACGCTTCGGACGGTCGCTGGATCGGACGCCGCCGCTGCGCGATCGGCTGTTCGCGCGCAGCGAGCGGGATCTGCCGCTCTCCTCCCTCGCCGCCCGCTTCGCGGCGAAGGAGGCGCTGATCAAGGCCGCCGGCGACTCGAGCGGCTTCACCTGGCAGGACATGGTGGTGCGGAGCGACGCGTCGCGCCGCCCGGTCCTCGTGACCTCGGGCGTGGTCGCGACCCGGCTCGCGCTGCTCGGCGTGACGACCACGCACCTGTCGCTCAGCCACGATGCGGGCATCGCCTCAGCGTTCGTCGTGCTGGAGGGCTGACCGGTGCGCCGACCCCCCGCCCGCACGGCCGTCACACCGCTTCGCAGCGCGCCGC
>NZ_CAXTHO010000040.1:0-20869 GCF_964244015.1 uncultured Amnibacterium sp.
CCCCCTTCGCGCGGTAGGTGGACCCACCGCGCGAGGGTGACGAGTACCGCGCGAAAGCGCGTCGGTCAGCGGCTCACGACCGGACCGGCCGCTGCGCGACGTCGCTCAGCAGGCGCACGACCGAAGTCGCCGCGACCGCGCCGGCCGCGATGATCGCCGCGAGCACCACGATCTGGAAGCGCCCCGCCTCGAACGGCGGCAGCCCGCCGAAGATCGCGCCGACGAACGCGCCGGGCAGGGTCACGAGCCCGGTCGTCTTCGTCTGATCGACGGAGGGGACGAGCGCGGTGTGCACCGAACCGCGGGCGAGCGAGCGGGTCGCCTCCTGCGGCGCCGCGCCGAGCGCGAGCCACCCCTCCACCTCGTCCCAGTGCTCGTCGACCGACTCGAGGAACCGGCGGGCGCTCAGCGTGGTGATCGCCATCGCGTTGCCGACGACGATGCCGCCGATCGCGAGCAGGTAGCGCGGGGTCGGTGCGAGCGCGCCGCTGCCGAACACGGCGCCGAGTGCGACGAGCGTGCCGGCGCCGATTCCGGCGGCGACGACCGCGAGATGCCGGCGGTTCCAGCCGAGCCGTCGCGCGGAGGTCGCCATCGCGACCACGAGCATCACGAGCAGGGCGAGGCCGACCCGGAGCGGGCTCGTGATCACGCCGGTGAGGATCAGACTGATCGCCGCGAGCTGCACTGCCGCGCGCAGCACGGCGAGCGTCGGCCCGAACCGCTCGGGCACGCCGGCGACGGCCAGCACGGCGACCGAGATCGCGCACAGCACCAGCACGCCCACGAGCGTGGGGACGAGCTCGCCGACCACCGCGCCCGTCACGACCCCATCCTGACGCTCCGACGGGGAACGCCCGGTGCGCCCTGTCGTCCGTCGAGCCGACGGCGGTACTCTCGTGCCGTGACGGGTCGGCATGTGCAGAGCGAGGCCCCTGAGCCGGGCGACGAGGTCGTCGTCGAGTACGTCGACGCCCCCGCGCCGGACACCCGCGAGATCATGGTCATCCCCCCGGCGGGGCTGCCGCTGCGGCTCCAGCTGGACGGCGTCGAGTACGCGCTGACCGAGGGCCACGCCGGCGACCCGGTGCGCTACGACTACTCCTCCGCCGCTGCGGAGGAGTCCGCACCGCGCCGCCGCCGACGCCGCCAGTAGCTGCACCGCGGTTCTCGAGCGATGCCAAGAGGCGCTCGAACGCGCCCGCACCGAGGCCGGCGGACAGTCAGCCGGGACGCTTCGCCTCGCTCAGCCGGGTCGGATCGAGCGGCGCCGTGAACGCCACGGCGCGCGCCACCGACCAGAGGTCGGCCTCGTCGATCTCGCCTCCTGACGCGGTGATCGCGGCGCTCAGGAGCAGGTAGGTGAGCTCGATCTGCTGGTTGCCCCAGGTGCGCAGCACCACGTCGTCGACCACGACGCCGTAGGCCTCCGTGAGGTGCTCGTCGACGGATCGGATCAGGCCGCGCTCGTCACCCGCTTCGTCGTCGGCCATGGGTGGAATCGTATCCCGGCAGGTCGGTTCTCGGCCGTCTCCTGTTCGCCGCTCGGTAACCACGGGTCCATGTCCGAGGCCGGATCCCGCGCTGCCCAGGACTCCATCGACGCCCGCTCGAGCGCACCGATCCGGTTCGCCGCCCTCAGCCGCGGCCAGGCGAGCCAGAGCCGCAGGGCGCGGAGGAGGGACGGCGCCCGCCCGGCGCGCAGCTCGGCGGCGAGCGCGGCGGCGAGCACCGGCGTCCGTGCGGCCACCGGCGCGTGCAGCAGGGCGAGCAGCATCGCTCCAGCCGGATCCGGGCGCGGGACCGGCCCCGCCGCCGGCAGCACCGAGGACCGGAACCCGGCCGCTTCGGCGCGGAGCACGAGGTCGGCGAGCGCCTGGTCCCCCGCCTCCGGCAGCGTCGAGCCGATCGCCCGGATCGCGTCGAGCGGCAGCACGGCCGCCCACCAGGAGACCGGTGCCGCGTCGACGGCCGCGGGGTCCCGGAGGCCGACCACCGCCGCCGACGGCGAGCGCCGAGCGGTCTCGAACGCCGTCAGCAGCAGGTCCGGCTCCGTGAGCGCCACGTCGTCGAGCAGCAGGACCCAGCCGGCGCTCGGCTCGTCGACCGCCTCGGCGAGCGCTCGCGCCAGCGCCTCGGCACGGCCCGCGTCCGGGCGGCGCACGACGTCGAGCACCCCGGCCGGGAGGCGGACGGCCTCGCGCAGGACCGTCGCGGACGGCGTGCGGCCAGCGTCGACGACCACGATCCGAGCGGTGACGGCGAGCAGCTCCGGCGCGGCGGCGACCCGGCGCAGCGCCGCGCGCAGCCGTTCCTGCCCGCTCGCGACGAGTCCGATCACCAGCCCGCCCGGCACGCCTGCCGGCGAGGGGCGGGCGGTGATCACGGGCTGCATGGTCCGCGGAACAGTAGGGTCCGCGGACGTCCAGCCGGCGAGCGCGCGGTGACGATCGGGTGAACTACCGCTCGACGAGCTTCAGCGCGCGGCGCAGGGCTCCGGCCGCGATCCGCTTCGGCGTGTACCGGCTGGTCGGCGCGGTCGCGCCGCCGGCGATCGCGGCGTCGGTCGCGCGGCGACCCGCATGGAACGACGAGTCCCACATGGCCTGATGCACCCGGGGCGCATCGCCCGCGGCGATCTCGATCAGCCGCGCGACGAACCGATGCGCGGGCGAAGCGCCCTCCGCGGCGGGGAACACGTCGTCGAGCCAGCCAGGGTCGGGCGTGCCGATCCGGTCCGCCTCGATGTCGTCGAACCGCCGCAGCAGCCCGGACGGCAGGAGGCGGGGGTTCAGCGCCGCATCACCCACCCAGTCGGCGACGAACGCCACGCGCGTGCCCGCGGCGACCGCCTCCAGCGCCGCCGTCGACGAGACGGTCAGCAGCAGGTCGCTCCGCGGGATGAGGGTGTCGATCGGCGCGTGCTCGATCAGGAGGTTCGACGGGAGGGTCCGCGTCGCGGCCCAGGCGACGGGCGAGTGCTGCATCGTGTGGAAGGTCTCCTCCCCCGGGCGGTGGCGCGGGCGCAGCAGCACCTGCCGGTCAGGGTGACGCCGGGCGTAGCCGAGCAGCCGGTCCCACAGGTAGGTCCGGTCGGCGACGCGGCGGGGCACGGTCGGCTGGTCGGCGAACAGCAGCGTCCGGATCGGGCCGGTCCGCAGCGGTGCCGTGGCTGCGGGGAGGAGGGCGAGTCCCGTCAGCAGGAGGTTCCCCTCCGGCAGGCCGAGCCCCCGGACGGCCCCGGTGAACTCCGCGAGGTCGGAGCGCGAGTTCACGGCGACGACGTCGGCGAGGGACCGGGAGAGGTAGCCGCCGACGACGTCGTAGAGCACCATCCCGACGTAGCCGGTCCCGACGACCGGCATGCGCGGCCCCGCCTCCGCATGCACCTGGCGGATGAACCGCTCGACGGCCGGCCCCTCGAACACCGGCACCACGATGTCGCTGCCGGCCGCGGCGCGCACGATCTCGTCCCACGGCTCGTACGTGATCGGGCGGGAGGTCGCCGCCGCGACCTGACCGGCGCCGAGCTTGTGCGGCAACCCGGTCGTCGGGACGCGGATGTCCGGCTCCGCGCCGAGCGCGGCGACGGCCTCGGCCAGCCGGCCGACGTACTTGAGCCCGGAGTCGAAGTTCGCCACCAGCACCACACGCATCGGCGCTCCTCCCTCTCCCGCGGCCCCGTCCGCCTCGGCACGGCACTGTAGGGGAAGCCGGTTACCGGCCGTGGTTAGCATCCGGCCCCGTGCTCCCTCCTCCCGCGCCGCAGCAGACGCAGATCCTCCGGCGCCTGCTGCTGCCGCGTGCAGGAGGTCGCCTGCCGCGCACGGTCGCGGTCGTCGGCAACGCGCCGCTCGGGGTGTCGGAGGAGCGTGCCGCGGCGATCGACGGCGCGGATCTCGTGGTGCGCATGACGACGTTCGCGGTCGACGGCGAGCAGCCCGCGATCGGCAGGCGCACCGACGTCGTGGTGCTGCACCGCGCCGTGCAGCCCGGCCCCGACACGTTCCGCGACCACGCGGCGCGGCTGTACCTGCTGGCCGAGCCGGGCCGGGCGTTCTGGGAGTCGGAGCCGTTGCCCCCGTGGTGGCCGGGAGACCTCGAGCTGATCCCGATCTCGAACCGCGAGTTCACCTCCCGGACACGCAGAGCACTCCGGCTCGGGCGTGTCGCCGTCGCTTGGCCCACCACCGGGACACTCGCCGTTCACCTGATGCACCGACTGTTCCCCCATGCACGCATCCTGCTCGCCGGCTCCAGCCTGCTGCCGGGCCGTCCTGCCGTGCGTCCCGCTGCTCGAGCGCATCTCGACCATCACTGGGGCGGCGGCGTGGCGCTGACGCCCGAGCACCGCCTCGACCGCGAGCGCCGCGCCCTCCGCTCGTGGACCCGCGCGGGCTGGCTGGAGCCGCTCGCATGAAGCGGCTTCTCCGTCGCCTCGGTCCGATGTGGCGCGTGCAGCGTCGGCGGCACCCGCGGGCCGCCGGGCGCATCGAGACGACGCTGCTCGTCGCACGGGGCGGCCTCGCCGACGAGGTCCGCGTGCTGCAGAACCGGGTGGCGGAGCTGGAGCGGGATCACCTGCTGCTGGCCGCGCACGTCGCGACGCTGACGGAGCAGGTGGGCTCCGGCGTCCGCCTCGAGCCCTCCGACGGCGACGCCGAGGCCGCCCGCCAGCGCGCCCGGCTCGCCGCGATCGCGTTCTACGAGGAGCGGATCGGACGCCTCGAGAGCCACCTCGGACACCGCGGACACCGCGGACACCGCGGACACGCCCGATCGGCCTCGGTGCGGGCGTCCGGCGGCCGAATCTCCGGTGAACAGCAGGAGTCGGTCTCGTGAGCACCTTCTCGGCGGCGGAGGCGGTCGCGGTCGTCCCGGCGCGCGGCGGCTCGAAAGGGGTGCCCGGCAAGAACATCGCGATGGTCGGCGGGGTGCCGCTCGTCGCGCGCGCGGTCGCGGCGGCCCTGGCCGCGGGCATCGTCGACGTGCGGGTCAGCACCGACGACCCCGCGATCGCCGCGGCGGCTCGTGCCGCGGGCGCGGGCGTCATCACTCGTCCGGCAGAGCTCGCCGGCGACACGGCGTCGAGCGAAGCGGCGCTGCTGCACGCGCTCGACGTGCTCGTGGCGGAGGGCGTCCGGCCCGAGGTGCTCGTGTTCCTCCAGGCCACGAGCCCGTTCATCGAGCCGGCCCCCCTGGCCCGCGCCGTGCGGCGCGTGCTCGACGACGAGGCCGACAGCGTGCTGTCCGCGTTCGAGACCTACGCCTTCCTGTGGCGCGAGGACTCCTCCGGTGCCGCCGGCGTCAACCACGACACCGGCTTCCGGCCCCGGCGGCAGGACCGGGAGCCGCACTTCCAGGAGACGGGCGCGTTCTACGCATTGCGCACCGCCGGGTTCCGGGAGGCGGGGTTCCGGTTCTTCGGGCGGATCGCGATCGAGCAGGTCGCCGCCGACCGGGCGGTCGAGATCGATGACGCGCACGAGCTGGAGCTGGCTCGCGTGCTCGCCCCGGTCTTCGATCCGACGCCGTCGGCGCTGCCGGTCGACGCGGTCGTCACCGACTTCGACGGCGTCCACACGGACGATTCGGCCCTCGTGCGGGAGGACGGGACGGAGTCGGTGCTTGTCAGCCGGTCGGACGGGATGGGCGTCGAGCGGCTGCGCGCCGCGGGCATCCCCCTCCTGATCCTCTCGAAGGAGCGGAACGGCGTCGTCGCCGCCCGCGCGGCGAAGCTGCGGGTTCCGGTCCTGCAGGCGGTCGACGACAAGGCCGCCGCCCTCACGGAGTGGCTCGCCCAGCAGGGTGTGGACCCGGCGCGATGCGCCTACGTCGGCAACGACGTCAACGATCTCAGCGCCATGGCGCTCGTCGGCTGGCCCGTCGCGGTCGCCGACGCGCACCCGGCGGTCCAGCGCGCGGCACGAGTGGTGCTGCGGAGGCGGGGCGGCCACGGCGCCGTCCGCGAGACGGCCGAGCTGGTGCTCGCGAGCCGCACAACGGAGAGGGAGCAGCATGACGGATGAGGTGCAGGTCGGCCGGTACACGGTCGGCGAGGGCCACCCGGTCTACGTGATCGGCGAGATCGGGCTGAACCACAACGGTGATGTCGACATCGCGAAGAAGCTGATCGACGTCGCGTCGCTGGCCGGCGCGCAGGCGGTGAAGTTCCAGAAGCGGACTCCGGCGATCTCCACACCGGAGCACATGAAGCAGGTCCCCCGCGAGACCCCGTGGGGCACGATGACCTACCTGGAGTACCGCTACCGCGTCGAGTTCGAGCAGGAGCAGTACGCCGAGATCGGCGCCTACGCCGACAGCAAGGGCCTCGACTGGTTCGCCTCCCCGTGGGACGAGCCGTCGGTGGACTTCCTGGAGGAGATGGACACCGTGGCCTACAAGGTCGCGTCGGCATCGGTCACGGACCTCGGCCTGCTGGGGAAGCTGAAGGACACGGGCAAGCCCGTGATCCTCTCGACCGGCATGTCGACCATCGAGCAGATCGACCGCGCGGTCGAGGTGCTGGGCACGGACCACCTGGTGATGCTCCACGCGACGAGCACCTACCCGCTGCCTCCCGAGGAGGCGAACCTGCTCATGATCCCGACGCTGAAGGAGCGCTACGGCGTGCCCGTCGGCTACTCCGGTCACGAGCCCGGGCTGCAGATCTCCCTCGCCGCCGTCGCACTCGGCGCGGTCGCGGTGGAGCGGCACATCACGCTCGACCGGGCGATGTGGGGCAGCGACCACGCCGCCTCCCTCGAGCCGCACGGTCTGATGAGCCTGGTGCGCGACATCCGCATCGTGGGCACGGCGATGGGCGACGGCGTGAAGCGCGTATTCCCGGGCGAGCTGGCCCCGCTCTCGAAGCTCCGCCGCATCGACGGCTAGCCGGTCCCGCTGTGAAGGAGTTCCTGTGGCGTCGGCGCAGGAACTCCTTCACAACGGAATCAGTGGCCCCGGGAACGGTCAGCCGTGGAACTGGGGGATGATCACCCAGAGGCCGAAGAGGACCGCCGCGATGCAGATGCTGAAGCAGGCATACGCGCCGAGGCGGGCGGGGACGCTGGTCGTCCCCGACGTCTCCAGCAGTCGCACACCGCCCGAGTAGAAGGTCGGCAGCACGACGCTGGCGAGCAGCACCACCCCTGCGACGATCGCGAACTTGCTCCAGTCGATCATGCGGTCGCCTCCTGCATCCGGGGCGCCGCCTCGGGCGCCCCCTCGTTCACGTTCTTCGCGGTGACCGGCTTCTTGGACGCCAGCCGGAAGATGACGACGACGCCTGCCACGGCGACGACGGCCACGATCACCAGGCCCACCGTGCTCCCGGCGACCACCACCAGGGCGGACAGCGCACCGACGGCCGCGGCGGCCGGCAGCGTGAACAGCCAGCCGAGCCCGATCTTGCCCGCGACCCCCCAGTTCACCTGCGCGAGCCGCTTCCCGAGACCGACGCCGACGATCGAGCCGGAGACGACCTGCGTGGTCGACAGCGGGAAGCCGAGGTGGGAGGAGGCCAGGATCGTGGCGGCGGACGCGGTCTCGGCGGCGAAGCCCTGCGGCGACTCGACCGGCGTGATCTTCGTGCCGACGGTCTTCATGATGCGGAAGCCGCCGACGGCCGTGCCGAGGCCGATCGCGAGGCCGCAGGTGAGGATCACCCAGAACTGCGGGCCCGTCTCCGGATCCTGCACGTTCGCGGCGACCAGCGTCAGCGTGATCACACCCATCGTCTTCTGCGCGTCCGACGTGCCGTGCGCGAGCGCGACGAGGGAGGCGGACACGGTCTGCGCGATGCGGAACGCCGGCTTCGCATGCGGCACGGTCGCCTGCTTCGTCATCCGGTAGACGATGACCGTGCCGATCAGCGCGGCGACCCCCGCGACGATCGGCGCCAGCAGTGCGGGGATCACGATGCTCGAGAGCACACCGGTCCAGCTGACCGCCCCGAGACCGGCACCCAGGATGGCCGCCCCGATCAGGCCGCTGAACAGGGCGTGGGACGAGCTGGACGGCAGCCCGAGGTACCAGGTCACGAGGTTCCAGATGATGGCGCCGACGAGGCCCGCGAAGATCAGCGCCGGCGTGATCATCTCCCGGCCGCTCGAGTCGGTCTTGATGATCCCGGAGCTGATGGTCTTCGCGACCTCGGTGGAGAGGAATGCGCCGACGAGGTTCAGCACCCCGGCGATGATCACCGCGGTCCGCGGTTTCAGGGCGCCGGTCGCGACGGAGGTGGCCATCGCGTTGGCGGTGTCGTGGAACCCGTTCGTGAAGTCGAACACGAGCGCGAACACGACGACGAGCACGACGGTGACGAGCAGAGCGGTATCCACGTCGGGGACGGTAGGAGCGGCCGGTGAACAGCGGGGAACGGGCTGCTGCGAGTCACCCGGGAGCGCCACCGCCCCTCCTCCACCCGGTGTCACCGGATGTTCACCCCCCGGGCGAGGTCGCGTTCACGCGCGCTCGTTCGACTCGGCTCGCCCGTACATCCCGCCTGATCGCTAGGAGTTCCCGTGCGCCTGTCCCATCCCCGTCGAGCCGTGGCCGTGCTGGCCGCGACCGGCGTCGTCGCCGCACTCGCGGTGGCCGTGCCCGCCGCCGCCACCGGTCACAGCACCGACGCCACCCAGAGCGCCCGCCGCGCGATCGTCGGCGGCGAGGCGCGCAACGTCATCCTGCTCATCGGCGACGGCATGGGCGACAGCGAGATCACCATCGCGCGCAACTACCAGGTCGGCGCGGCAGGCCGCCTCGCGATGGACACGCTCCCCCTCACGGGCGAGTACACGACGTACTCGGTCGACAAGGACACCGGCAAGCCGGTCTACGTGACCGACTCCGCCGCCTCCGGCACCGGCTGGGCGACCGGGTACAAGACGTACAACAACGCGGTCTCCGTGACCCGCGACGGCAAGCCGAAGCCGACGGTGCTCGAGCTCGCCAAGAAGGCCGGCTACCGCACCGGCAACGTCACCACCGCCGAGATCCAGGACGCGACGCCGGCCGTGCTCGAGTCGCACGTCACCGCGCGCAGCTGCTACGGCCCCGTCGTCACGACGAAGACGTGCCCGACGAACGCCAAGGAGAACGGCGGCCTCGGCTCGATCTCCGAGCAGGAGGTCGCGACCCGAGCCGATGTGCTGCTCGGCGGCGGCAGCGCCTCCTTCGCGGAGACGATCACGGCCGGCGCGGACAAGGGACGCACGGTCCTCGAGTCCGCGAAGCGCGCCGGGTACCAGCTGCCGACCACCGTGTCGGAGCTGAACCGGATCAGCCCGACGTCGAAGGCGCCCATCCTCGGCACGTTCGGGCCCGGCAACCTCGACCTCGAGTGGACCGGGCCGGTGCCGACGAAGGCCGGCACGGCGGCGACGACCTGCCAGGTCAACACGGCCCGCACGGCGACCCAGCCGCACCTCACCGACATGTCCGCGAAGGCGCTGCAGATCCTCGACGCCCGGTCCAAGCACGCGAAGCAGGGCTTCTTCCTGCAGATCGAGGGCGCGTCCATCGACAAGCAGGACCACGCCGCGAACCCGTGCGGTCAGATCGGCGAGACGGTCGAGTTCGACAAGTCGGTCGCGCTCGCGCTCGCGTACCAGAAGCGGCACAGCGACACCCTGGTCGTCGTGACCGCGGACCACGGGCACACCAGCCAGATCGTGGAGGCGCCGACCACCGGCGTGACCGCGACGCTGACCACGCACGACGGCGCGCCGATGACGATCAGCTACGCGACCACGGAGTACCCGGGCTCGCAGCAGCACACGGGCACCGAGGTCCGGATCGCGGCCAAGGGCCCGCAGGCCGCCAACGTGCTCGGCGTGACGAACCAGACCGACCTGAACACCACCATCCGCAGGGCGCTCGGCCTGCTCTGAGTGCATGCGGCGGCGCCGCCGGGTTCACGGCGGTGCTGCACCACCGGGCTCCGATCCGCACGCGCGGGTCGGAGCCCGGCGGTGCGTCCGGGCAGCGGAGGAACGCTGGGAGGATCTCCGCATGGGTCACCGATCTCGCACGGTCGCCGCGTTCCTGATCGACCTCGCGCTCGTCGCCCTGTTCGTCGCGATCGGGCGGGCCAGCCATCGCGAGGACCAGGCGGCGTTCGTCGTGACGTTCTGGCCCTTCGCCGTCGGGCTGGCCGTCGGCTGGATCGGGGCGAGGGGCTGGAGGCGCCCGTTCTCCGTCGTGCGCACCGGGCTGCTCGCCTGGATCGGAACGGTGCTGATCGGGATGCTGCTCCGAGCCGTCGACGATCAGGGCGTGCAGGTCGCCTTCGTCGTGGTCGCGTCCATCGTGGTCGGCGCGTTCCTGCTCGGCTGGCGGCTCCTGCTCACCGCGCTGGGCCGCTCCTCGACCCGCACGCCGGACGCCCCCGGACCGGTCGGCTTCCTCCTCCGCCGCCGCTGACCCGTCGTCGCTTCAGGGCTGGAGGAGGGCGAGACTCCAGCCGGCGGTCCACGTCTCGCCCGGCGCGATCCACAGCAGGTCGGTGCCGGAGTTGAACGCGTCCGCCGGGCAGGTCATCGGCTCGATCGCGACCGCGTCGATCCGGCCGGCGTCGGTGTCGTAGACCTCCGTCGTGAACACCTGCGTCCACGCGAACACCGGATCGGCGGCGAGCTCGACCACGCGGCCGTCCGGCGCGGCGAGACGATGCCGGACCTGCCCGTCGACGATCGCGAGACCGGTGTACGCGGTGTCGAGGTCGACCTCCCGCAGCACGACACCGCCGCGCAGATCGTTCGGCGTGCCGTCGACAGGCACCTGACGGACCGGCAGGCTGCGCTCGTCGGTCTCGAGCATCCGGGACCCGGACACCGTGACCGTCAGGTCGCGCATCGGGGTGTCGCCGACGCGGAGGTAGGGGTGGCACCCGACGCCGAACGGTGCGCGCCCCGGACCCACGTTGCCCACGTTGTGGGTGACCGCGATCCCGGTCGACGTCAGCGTGTAGCGCACGGCGGTGTCGAGGTGGAAGGGGTAGCCGTGCTGCGGGAACACCGTGGCCGACAACGTCACCGCGGACGCCGACCGGGCCGTGACGCGGTACCCGGTGTTCCGGAGGAGGCCGTGGCTCGCGTTGCCCTTCGACGGCTCCGACACGTCGAGCTGCTGGAGCGTGCCGTCGAGCGTCCACTTGCCGTCGCGCACCCGGTTCGGCCACGGCACCAGCACGACGCCTGAGGCGCCGGACGGCAACGCGTCACGGCCGTAGTCCTGCACGATCTCGGTCGACCCGACGCGGACGCTGCGGAGGCTCGCGGCCAGCTCTGCGACGGTCGCCGCGACGTCACCGAGCCGGAGGTCGTGCTGCTCACCGGTCGCGGGACTGCTCACGCCGCGAGCCTACGGCGCGCCCGGAGGCCGATACCGTGGGCGGCATGACCGCCCGCCTCATCGATGGATCCGCGCTCGCGGCCACGACCCTCGAGCGCATCGCGGCGGAGGTCAAGGTCGGTGTCGACGCCGGTGCCCGCCCGCCCTGCATCGCCACCGTGCTCGTCGGCGGCGACTCCGCCTCCCACACCTACGTGCGCATGAAGGTCCGCAGGGCCCAGGCGGCCGGCCTCGCCACGCGCCGCGTCGACCTGCCGGCGACGACCACCACCGAGCGGTTGCTGACGACGATCGAGGCGCTGTCCGCCGACCCGGAGGTCGACGGCATCCTGCTGCAGCACCCCGTGCCGCCGCAGGTCGACGAGCGCGCCGCGTTCGAGGCGATCGCGGCCGACAAGGACGTCGACGGCGTGACGCTGACCTCGTTCGCGCGGATGGCGGAGGGGACCGGCGGCTACGCCTCCGCCACGCCGGGCGGCATCCTCCGCCTGCTCGCCGAGTACGGGGTGGAGCTGCCCGGGATCGAGGCCGTCGTCGTCGGGCTCGGTCCGATCCTCGGGCGTCCGCTCGCGGCGCTGCTCACCGCGCACGGAGCGACCGTGACCTCGTGCCACGTGCTGACGAAGGACCTCCGCGCGCACGTCGGTCGCGCCGAGCTGCTCGTCGCCGCGGTCGGGCAGCCCGGCCTGATCCCCGGTGCGTGGATCCGTCCGGGAGCGGTCGTGATCGACGCCGGGTACAAGGACGGCAGGGGTGACGTCGACTTCGAGGGCGCGAAGGAGCGGGCCGCGCTGATCACCCCGGTGCCGGGAGGCGTCGGGCCGATGACGATCGCGACCCTGCTCGACCAGACCGTGCAGGCCTGGCACACGCACATCCGCTGAGTTCATGGCTGCGCCGCCACCCCTGCGGCGCAGCTGCCGTACAGGCGGCCGCCGAGGTCAGGTTGCCGCCCTGCCCGGAATATCCGGACTCGCTTCGATTCCGTTGTGAAGGAGATTCGGCGTCTGCGGCCCCGAATCTCCTTCACAACGGAATCGGCGCTGGTTACAGGCCCTGGTAGAGGGGGAAGCGGCCGGCCAGCTCGGTCACCTCGGTGCGGAGCGCCGGGATGTCGGCGCCCGGCGTGAGGACGCGGGCGATGATGTCGGCGACCTCCCGGAACTCCGACTCGCCGAATCCGCGGGTCGCGAGCGCCGGGGTGCCGATCCGGACGCCGGAGGTGCGCATCGGCGGGCGCGGGTCGAACGGGACCGAGTTGCGATTCACCGTGATGCCCGCGGCGTGCAGCAGGTCCTCGGCCTCGCGGCCGTCGATCGGCGACTCGCGCAGGTCGGCGAGCACCAGGTGCACCTCGGTGCCACCCGTCAGCACGTCGACGCCGGCCGCGCGCGCATCCGGCGCGGTGAGGCGCTCGGCCAGCACGCGAGCACCGTCGATCGTGCGCTGCTGACGGTCGCGGAACTCCTCCGTGGCCGCGATCTTGAAGGCGGTCGCCTTCGCTGCGATCACGTGCATCAGCGGCCCGCCCTGCTGCCCCGGGAACACCGCGGAGTTGAGCTTCTTCGCGTACGCGGTGTCGCGGGAGAGGATCAGCCCGGATCGGGGACCGCCGAGCGTCTTGTGCACCGTGGTCGAGACGACGTCGGCGTACGGCACCGGGCTCGGGTGCAGCCCGGCCGCGACGAGACCGGCGAAGTGGGCCATGTCGACCCACAGCTTCGCGCCGACCTCATCGGCGATCTCACGGAACGCGGCGAAGTCGAGATGGCGGGGGTAGGCGGACCAGCCGGCGATCAGCACGGTCGGCCGGTGCTCCAGCGCCGCGTCGCGGACGCGGTCCATGTCGATGCGGAAGGTCCCGGGGTCCACGCCGTAGGCGGCGGCGTTGTAGACCTTCCCGGAGAAGTTCAGCTTCATGCCGTGCGTCAGGTGGCCGCCGTGCGCGAGCTCGAGCCCGAGGATCGTGTCGCCCGGCTGCGCGAGCGCTGCGAGCACCGCCGCGTTCGCGGTCGCGCCGGAATGGGGCTGGACGTTCGCGAACTCCGCGCCGAAGAGCGATTTCGCGCGGGCGATCGCGAGCTCCTCCGCGACGTCGACGACCTCGCACCCGCCGTAGTAGCGCCTGCCGGGGTAGCCCTCGGCGTACTTGTTGGTGAGCACGCTGCCCACCGCCGTGAGCACGGATCGCGGGACGAAGTTCTCGCTCGCGATCATCTCCAGCGTGGTCCGCTGGCGACCCAGCTCGTCCCGCAGGACGGCGGCGATCTCGGGGTCGACCTCCTCGATGGAGGCATCGAAGGTCGAGCCCAGGGCGGTCGAGGCGGTGGTGGTGACGGTCACTTGGGTCTCCCGGCGTCGGAGGGGCGCGGTGCGCGCAGCAGGAATCGGATCTGATCAGCGCCCAGGCGAACGGCGGGGATCCCTCAGCCGCTCCCCGGTGGTGACCACCCGAACGCCAGTCGCGGCGTCCCGATCATACCCGCGAGCGAACGCGGTGCGACGGCCGCCACGAACCGCGCGGACGACGTCGTCCGCCCCCGCAGCGCCTCCAGCACCTCGGCGACGTCCGCCGCGCTCGCCGCAGCGGCGTCCCTCGAGTACGCCTGCCGCTCGTAGGCGGCCCGGAGGCGCTCCAGTGCCGCCTGCGCACCGGGCGACGGCCCGACCCGCTCGGCGAGGACCCCCTCGATCCCGCGCGGGCTCCTCCCCCTGCCGGTCGGCAGGCCGAGGTCGAGTGCGGAGTCGAGCAGCTCGCGCCATGCGCCGGCCGGTCCGTCCCGGTCGAGCCGCGACAGCCGTCGCCGCCGGATCGCACGGCGCAGCAGGCCGGGCAGGCTCAGCAGCACCGCGACGATCAGCACCACGCCGCCACCGCGCAGCAGCGGTCCGAGCGAGAACCCGCCTCCGCCGCTGCTCGCAGCGCTCGCCGCGTCGGAGGCGGTCGGCGTCGGGGTCGGCGCCGCGGAGGTGGACGTGCTGGGGGCGGCGCTCGGTGTCACGCTCGCCGACGGCAGCGGCGCGTAGGTCGGCACGGCGCCACGGCCGGGCGTCGGCTCGAACCGCACCCAGCCGATGCCGTCGAAGTACAGCTCGGGCCAGGCGTGCAGGTCGTCGCTCGTGACGCTGCGCGCGGCCGATCCTGCCCGGGTGTCACCGGGCTGGTATCCGACGACGATGCGCGCCGGGATCCCCTCCAGCCGCGCCATGACGGCCATGGTCGACGCGTAGTGGATGCAGTAGCCCGCCTTGACTCGGAGGAAGGTCGCGATGACGCCGAGCCCGTCGCCGTCGTAGCCCTGCTCGGCCGGCGTCTGCTCGTCGTAGGAGAAGGCGCCGTCGCGCAGCTGGTTCTGGATCGCCAGCGCGATGTCGTACGGCGTCGTCAGGTTCCGCGTCCACTGGTCGGCCGTGCTCCGGATGATGGCCGGAACGCGGTCCGGCAGGCTGAGGGAGCGGTCGTCACCGGGCGGCACGGACACGGAGGCGGTGCGCAGCTGCTCGGGCGTCGCATCGACGTCGGAGGACTGCACGGTGTAGGTGCCCACCGCCCCTGCGCCGAAGCGCGCCAGCGTCAGGCCGCGCTCCTCCCAGCGGAAGCGGTCGGTGACCCCGGACACCGACACGGCCGGATAGGGCAGCGGCAGCCGGTCGCCGATCGCGCTGTCGGAGGCGGGGACGACGGTGGTGGTCGTCGTGCCCGCGCCGAGGGGCGCCCCGGCCGCCTCCGGTGCTGCCGCCGCGCCCAGCTGCGCGCCGTCGGCCGGGTTCGGCGACCAGGTCGTGCCCGAGAAGTCCTCCAGCACCGCGAGTCGCAGGTACACCGGCCGGCTGTCGCGGCTGGTGTAGCTGAGCACCGGGGTCGTCGCACCGCGGCGGAGGTCCTGCCCGAGCCGGAGCAGCGGATTCGCGCCGCCGTCGATCACCGGCGCACCACCGGCCTGCGCGGAGGAGACGAACGGGGTGGGCAGCACCACCTGGACCAGCAGCGCGACGACCACGGCGACGGCGCCACCTGCTGCGAGCCCGGCGATCCTCGGCGGGCGGCCTCGGCGCCTCCGGTCCACGGCGATCATCGCGAGCGCGGACACGGCGACCGCGAGCAGCAGGACGCCGTTCGTGCCGGTGCCGAAGGCCTTGCCCGGCACGATCGCGACCGCGACGACGACGAGCGTCCCGGCGACCGGCGCGCGCAGCCCGACGGTGACGAAGTCGGCCACCACCGCGGTCGCCGCGGCACCCGCGGCGATCAGCAGCGCCAGCTGGGCGGTGCCCTGGGCGGGCACGGAGTCGACGTAGATCTGCCGGAACGCGGTGGAGAACGCGTCGACCACGGCCTCCGCGGGGGTGGCCGGCGAGGCGGACGCATCGGACGACCCGGACACGATCAGGGCGAGCACGATCGGGACGCTCGACAGCCCGATCAGCGCTGCGGCACCGGAGGGGAGGCCGATCCGGCGCGAGCCGGCGGCCGCCGCCAGGGCGACGACCACCGTGACGCAGGACTCGATCCACCACAGCCCGCCGTCGACGACCGGCAGCAGGGAGAGTGCCGCGAGCAGCACGGCAGCGCCGACCACGGCGGTGACGGCGCCGGTCCCGCGCGCCCGCTCAGGCATCGCGGGCCGTCCCGATCGGCGCGCTCGAGTCGCGCTGCAGCACCTGCCAGCCAGGGGGCGCGTCGATCTGCACCGGGCGGTGCGCGACGATCGACACGAGACCGAGCGCACCGGTCGGCAGCCCCGGCAGCCCGGCCAGGTCGCGCGTGCCGCCGAGACCGGTGATCACGTGCACGACCTGCACATCGGTGGTCGCGAGGGCGGGCAGCACCGTGTGCGGACCGGCCGCGCCGGAGATCGGCTGCACCGTCGCGAGCTCGACCAGGGCTGCGGTGGCGTCGCCGTTCGGCGGCCCTCCCGCGGCGAGCCGGATCGGGGCATGCCGCTCGTCGAGCGCGACGATCAGGGACGCCGCGTAGTCGACGGCCCACTCGAACGCGACCGAGTCCGCCCACGCCTCCTGCCGCACATCGAGCAGCAGGCCCGTCGCGGCGGTGGTCGCAGCAGCCTCGGTCCGGACCATCAGCTCGCCGCGCCGGGCGGTCGCGCGCCAGTCGACGGTGCGCATCGGGTCACCCGCCCGGTAGCCGCGCGCGACGATGTCGAGCTGATCGCCGACCGCGCCGAACACCGTGCTGGCCCCCGCGTCGGGATCGTTGCGCCGGACCGCGAACGGCAGCTCGACCGGATGGATGCCCGGCAGCACGACCACCCGGTCGACGTCGCCGACCCTCCTCCTGGTCGTCGCCAGGCCGAGCGGATCGGTGCGGGCGACGCGGAGGGGACCGATGGGGATCTGACCGCGGACGCGGGCCGAGACCTCGTAGTCGATCAGCTGCGACGGGCGGTCGGGACGCAGGGCGGGCAGCACGCCGGCCACCCGCCCGGTGACGACGACGGAGCGCGGCAGGTCCTCGGTCCAGTCGAGCGCACCGGGTGCCCGGCCGTGCACCGTCACCCGCACGTGCACGGGGAGCCGCTGCAGGGTGATGTCCGGCTCGATCCTGCGCTCCACCGTCAGGGCGGCCGGCGACACCGCGACCGACGCGACGGCTGCGACGACCGCGCCGAAGAGGAAGAGCGAGACGGCCAGCAGCGCCGGCCAGCCCGCCGCGTACGCGGCGATCAGGCCGACGAATCCGGCGCCGAGGAAGACGCCGCCCCTCGTGGTGAGACGGACGGGTCCGAACCCCGCCGACCGCCTGGTCGAGGACGCCACCTACTGCAGCGGGACGGGGGTGGAGGAGACCACCTGGCGCACGACGCGGGCTGCGGCAGCGACCTGGCCCTCGCGCAGATCGACGCCGGAGCGGCGGAGCAGGAGGCGGTGCGCCAGCACGTCGACCGCGAGCGCGTCGATGTCGTCGGGCAGCACGAAGTCGCGGCCGTCGATCAGCGCGGTCGCCTTCGCGGCGCGCAGCAGCTGGAGGCTCGCGCGCGGGCTGGCGCCGAGCCGCACCTCGGAGTGGCTCCTCGTGGCACCGATGATGCGCAGCACGTAGGTCTCGACCGCCGGGGAGACGTAGACGTCCCGGGCCTGCGCGGAGAGCGAGGCGAGCCCGCCGGCCGGCAGCACCGATTCGAGCCGGTCGATGGGGTCGACCCTGCCGTGCGAGCGCAGCATCTCGCGCTCGGCGCCCTCGTCGGGGTACCCCATCGAGATCCTCGCCATGAAGCGGTCGCGCTGGGCCTCGGGGAGCACGTAGGTGCCCTCCATGTCGACGGGGTTCTGCGTCGCGACGACGAGGAACGGGTCCGGGAGGGGCCAGCTCTGCCCGTCGACCGTGACCTGGCCCTCCTCCATGCACTCCAGCAGCGCGGCCTGCGTCTTCGGGGAGGCGCGGTTGATCTCGTCGCCGATCACCACGTTCGCGAAGACGGCGCCGGGCTTGAACTCGAAGCGGGCGGCCGACTGGTCGAAGATCGAGGCGCCGGTCACGTCCGACGGCAGCAGGTCCGGGGTGAACTGGATGCGGCTGATGGTGCCGCCGGTCGCACGGGCGAGGGCCTTCGCGAGCATCGTCTTGCCGACGCCCGGCACGTCCTCGATCAGGAGGTGCCCGCCCGCGAGCATCACCGCGAACGCGGAGCGGATGACGTCGTTCTTCCCGTCGATCACGGTCGCGACCGCGGCGATGATCTGATCGGCTGCGTCGCGAACCGCTTCCGCTCCGCGCGAGTCGAGGGTGATTCCGTCCGTCATGGCGCCTTCCGTCGGCGAGGAACTCGCGATCACCATAAGCGAGTTCACCTGGGGCGGTGCGCGGGAGAGGAGGACCGTCGTTACCGTCCCGTGATCGGCATGGGACCCTGGGTAGGGTGAGCGGCGTGACGGACGCTCCCGACGCCCACCGGGTGCTGACGTTCGTCTGCCCCGACCGGCCCGGGATCGTGCATGCGGTCTCCGGCGCGATCGTCGCGGCGGGCGGCAACATCACCGAGAGCCAGCAGTTCTCGAGCGATGACACGGGACGGTTCTTCCTCCGCCTCCAGGTCGAGTCGCCGTCGACGGCCCAGCAGTTCGCCGAGCAGCTCGCTCCCGTCGCCGCCCGCTTCGACGCGGACTGGCGCCTCGACCGGGTCGGCCGGCCCGCCCGCACGCTCGTCCTCGTCTCGACGGCGGGGCACTGCCTGAACGACCTGCTGTTCCGGCAGCACTCCGGCGCCCTGCCGATCGAGATCCCGCTCGTGCTCGGCAACCACGCGACGCTCGAGGGCCTCGCGGGCTTCTACGGGGTGCCGTTCGAGCACCGCGCGATCGACTCCCCCGACGCGAAGGCGGCGTTCGAGCAGCGGATCCTCGCCGCGGTGGAGGAGCACGACATCGAGCTGGTGGTGCTCGCGCGCTACATGCAGATCCTGTCGCCGGCGCTCTGCGACCACCTCGCCGGCCGGGCGATCAACATCCACCACTCGTTCCTGCCCGGCTTCAAGGGCGCGAACCCCTACAAGCAGGCACACGCCCGTGGCGTGAAGCTGATCGGCGCGACCGCGCACTTCGTCACCGCGGACCTCGACGAGGGCCCGATCATCGAGCAGAACGTGATCCGCGTCGACCACGCGGCCGGCTGGCAGGAGCTGGTCAGGATCGGGCAGGACGAGGAGAGCCGAACCCTCACGCAGGCGGTCCGCTGGTTCGCCGAGCACCGCGTGCTGCAGGACGGCCGCCGCACCATCGTCTTCCGGTGATTCGTCGCCTTCGAAGCGCGAGCGCTTCGAAGGCTGTGCCGCACGACGGCGCTGAACGCGCCGCCGGCTTGCGGCCGCTGCTCGAGGCGACCCGGACCCGCTGGTCGAGGTGCGCCCTTCGAGAGCCTCAGGAACCGCGCAGCGAGGCTCTCGAAGGGACCACCAGGCGCCGAGTACCCGGTCGCCTCAGGCGAGGTCGTCGAAGTCGTCGAAACCCGGCCCGTCAGGCCCGTCCGACGAGGCGATCGAGGACGTGACGGCGCGGATGCGCTGCTCGAGGTCGGCGATCACCCCGGACACCTCCTCGCCGAACGGCTCGTCGTCGCCCCATGCCGTGATCTGGCTCGCGGGACCGATGAGGACCGAGACGGGCTCCACGTTCCCCGTGCTGACACGCCCGGGCACCGTCACGGTGTCGGCCGATCCTGCACGGGCCAGCAGCGCCGCGTAATCGAGCAGCAATGCCGCCACGCGGTCGTCGGTGGAGAACCGCGTCTCCGCGTAGGAGATGTGGCGCATCGATTAGCCCTTCGCGTCCGGCTCCGGCACGAGCCGCAGCCCGGTCGGCTGGTTGGACAGCTCCTTCAGCACCCGCAGCCACTCCCGGTTCACCGCCGGTTCCCTGCTGCCGGCGTACTTGAACTGGATCGGCACTCCCGGCGAGATCCAGAGGGACCCGTGGCCGTCGCCGACACCCGGCTCGTCCCGCCAGGTGAACGCGAACGCCTCGTGCGCCCGCAGCTTCGCGTACACGACGAGCTGCAGGTGCGCCAGCGCCCGGTCCTCGACCGGGATGGTGGTCATGCCGCCGTAGATGAAGGATCCCATCGGGGGCTCAGCCCAGTCGGGACTGGAGGTTCTTCGTGATCGAGGCGAGGAACTCCTCCGTGGTCTCCCAGCCCTGATCCGGACCGACGAGCAGCGCGAGGTCCTTCGTCATCGATCCGGCCTCGACGGTCGTGATCACGACGTCCTCGAGCGTGTTCGCGAACTCGATCAGCGCCTGGTTGCCGTCGAGCAGGCCACGGTGGGCGAGTCCGCGGGTCCATGCGTAGATGGAGGCGATCGGGTTCGTCGACGTCGGCTTGCCGGCCTGGTGCTGGCGGTAGTGGCGCGTCACGGTGCCGTGGGCCGCCTCGGCCTCGACGACCTTGCCGTCGGGCGTGGTCAGCACGCTCGTCATCAGGCCGAGGGAGCCGAAGCCCTGCGCGACGGTGTCGGACTGCACGTCGCCGTCGTAGTTCTTCGTGGCCCAGACGTAGCCGCCCTCCCACTTCAGCGCGGAGGCGACCATGTCGTCGATGAGGCGGTGCTCGTAGGTGAGCCCGGCGGCGTCGAAGCGCTCCTTGAACTCGGCCTCGAAGACCTCCTGGAACAGGTCCTTGAAGCGGCCGTCGTAGGCCTTCAGGATCGTGTTCTTGGTCGACAGGTACACGGGGTAGTTGCGGGCGAGGCCGTAGTTCAGGCTCGCGCGGGCGAAGTCGCGGATCGACGCGTCGAGGTTGTACATCGCCATGGCGACGCCGCCGCCCGGCGCCTGGAACACCTCGAACGACTGCGGGTCGGTGCCGTCGTCGGGCGCGAAGCTGACGGTCAGCGTGCCGGGACGGTCGAAGACGAAGTCCGTCGCGCGGTACTGGTCGCCGAACGCGTGCCGGCCGATGATGATCGGCTTGTTCCAGCCGGGAACGAGGCGCGGGATGTTCGAGATGATGATCGGCTCGCGGAAGATCACGCCGCCGAGGATGTTGCGGATCGTGCCGTTG
>NZ_CAXTHO010000041.1:0-20797 GCF_964244015.1 uncultured Amnibacterium sp.
AAATTCAGATGGAGCGACGGCGTCTTGAGCAGCGCGCCGCCGATGTGACCGGAGAGCTCAGCGGCACGCTGCACTACGTCCGCAGCGCCCTTGACCTCCTCGATGAGGTCCACCGGATCTACAGCCGGGCTGACGACGCAGGCAGGCGCCTCCTCAATCAGGCCCTCTTCGACCAGATTCTCATCGAAGACGAGGGAGCGCCCGCACCGCGGTTCAAGGAGCCGTTCGTTGCGATCGTTGGCACGGAGCGTGCCGATCGGCTCGAACTACCCCTCAACGACGAACGCGCCGCCCCCAAGGGCGGCGCGTTCGATTCAATTCAGATGCTGCGCGGTCTTCTTCGTGTCGAAGTTTCGAGTAAAGACCACATGGTGGGCCCCGTGGGGCTCGAACCCACGACCCGCGGATTAAAAGTCCGATGCTCTACCGACTGAGCTAGAGGCCCCTGGGTCGAGCGTAGCCGCGCTCGCGGGCGGCAGGTCCACCTCCGCTTGACTCCTCCATCGTCGAGCCGAGCAGGGTGACGTTGGAATCCGAGCGTCCTGCGAGGCTGCAGACTGGTACGGGGAAGTGGCCCGACAGCGGTTCAGGCCCAGCCGCGGGTCCGTCCGCACGTGGGGCATCGGGCGCGACCGTCGGCGCTGCGCTCGACCGTCGTCCGGCACCGGCTGCAGATGCGGACGCTGTAGGAGGGACCCTCGCCGCTCGTGGGAGGGTCGTTCGTTGCTTCGGGGTCGATGGCCCGTGCGCGACGTGCCGCCCGTCCGACGAAGGAGGCCTTCGAGTGGCCATGAGCGTCGAGCATCGGTTCCGTTCTCGTCCGGACGAGGAGTGCCGGCGGAGTCGCGCCGTTGCGGCCCGCCGGCGTAGCCGATCATCGCCGGCGACGGCCAACACAATAGAAAGGACGAAGGTGTCCGCGCCCCCGGGGGCGCGATCTGGCCATCCGGATACCGAAGCTGGACATCCCGACCGACGTCCGCTGTCGTAACGTGAGCGCTCGTGGCGGACCTCGTGATCAGCGAACGCAGCGAAGCCTGCGATCCGCAAACCGCTTCGGCGGCGCTCCGGTCGGTGTTCGGTGAAAGCGTCGTCACGGCGGAACCCGGCCCGATGCGGTACGTGCAGGCGTCTCTCGTCGACGACGGCATCAGTGTCACCCGGATCACCTCCTCCGGAACCGCCGTTCGCGCGACGACGCCCGCATCCCCGGATCTCGTGGTCGTCCTGGTGCGCTCGGGCGAGGTGCAGCTCCGTCGCGGCGCCGACCAGGTGCGGCTGGAGTCGGGTGGGATCGGCGTGCTCCCCATGGGAGAGGCGGCAGAGCTGCGGTGGGACGAGGTCGGTCTCGACCTGTTCGCGTTCCCCCTGAGCGCGATCGCGCGGCTGCTCGGCGCCGAGGGGCGCGCCGTCCGGGTCCACGCGCCGTCGCTCGTGCCGCAGAACGAGGTGCTGGCGGAGTATTGGCGCCGCCTCGCCTCCGGCCTCACGTTCCCGATGCTCGGCGAGCCCGAGCTGTTCGAGCGGGACCTGCTGCGCGGTCAGCTGGTCGACGCGCTCGCCGCGGCGACGATCGAGACCTTCGGGATCTCCGACGTGTCGGAGGACGACACCACCGCGGACCAGGCGACGGTGCGCCGCGCGCTCGAGTTCATGGCGGCGCACATCGGTGAGCCGATCTCGGTGTCCCAGGTCGCGGTCGCCACCGGCGTCTCTGTCCGCGGTCTCCAGCTGGTGTTCAACCGCGAGCTCGAGATGAGCCCGGTGCTGCAGCTGCGGAGGCTGCGGCTGAACGGCGCCCGCGAGGCGCTGCGCTCGCCCGCGCCGGGTACGACCGTCGGAGCGACGGGCAAGCGCTTCGGCTACTCGAACCTCGGCCGCTTCAGTGCCCACTACCGCTCGGAGTTCGGTGAGGCGCCGTCGGTCACCCTGCAGCAGGCGCTCGATCCCGCTGCCCGCTAGGGATCCGGACGCGCACTGCCCGAGCACCGCTCCTACCCTGGAGACATGGCCGACTTCCACCGCCCCGTGCGGATGCCCGCCGAGCACTTCGACTTCGTCAAGGGCGGTGAGGACCCGGCGGTGATCGTCCGCTCGGCCCACGAGACGGCGCAGGCGCTGGTCAGTCGCGTGCGGGCGGATCCGGACCCCGAGGTCGTCGAGCGGCTCGTCGCGTTCGCGGAGCGGGAGGGGATCGACGCGGTCGCAGAGCTCTGGTCGCGCGCGGCGGCGCTCAGCCTCCCCGGTGCGCTCTGGCGCCTCTACCTCCTCCGCGAGATGGTCCGGCGCGACGCCGATCAGGTCAGCCTCGCGTTCGGGAGGGGTGCCGCACGGTTGCCGGGAATCGATCCGGTCGTCGCCGGGGCACCCGACCCGGCAGGGCCGGAGGAGCTGATGGCGCTCGCCGACGAGATACTGCGCGGCGTGTTCGATGGGGACCTCGCCATCGCTCTCGACCGCGCCGCCGCGTTCTGCCGGGTCACCGCGGACGGATCGCTCGACCTCGCGGACGACGCGGACGGGACCGCGCCGGATCGCGCCGGCGTGCTGACACGCCGGGCTTCGCGCCTGGCGCAGCTGGCTCATGAGCTGTCGGCATCCGCTCGGCTTCAGCGGGACGGCGCTTTAGACTGAGAGGGCCGGGCCGCAGTAACCCCGGGCTCCATTTTCAGCCGCTTCGAGCGGACTCGCGCCGAGAGGCGTTTCTGCGGCTCGGCACTCCGCTCGAAACCCGAGGATCTCGGTGTTCTCCGGGCAATCCGCGGCCGCGACGGTTCCGAACCTGCTGTACGACGGGTCTGTCCATCCACCACCCATGTGGATGAACCCTCGTCCCGAACCGTGAGGGAGGTGCTGCATGCTGGTCGTCATGAATCCCGACGTCGGTGACGCGCTCTCCGGCATGCGGGACGGTCCTGAACAACGGCTCGCCCGCGTCGCCACAGGTGACAAGCGCGCGTTCGCCGAGCTGTACGACGCGACCGCGCCGCGGATCTACGGTCTGGTCCGGCGGCTGCTCGTCGATCCGGCGCAGTCGGAGGAGGTCACGCAGGAGATCTTCCTCGAGATCTGGCAGACCGCGACCCGGTACCAGCCCGAGCGCGGCAGCGCGATGTCCTGGATGCTCACCATGGCCCACCGCCGTGCGGTCGATCGCGTCCGAGCCTCGCAGGCCAGTCGGGACCGCGACTCGCGCATCGGCATCCGGGATTTCGACCGGGAGTACGACCAGGTCGCCGAGCACGTCGAGATCACGATGGAGGGCGAGCGGGTCAAACGCGCGCTCCAGGGGCTCACCGAACTGCAGCGGCAAGCGGTCGAGCTGGCGTACTACCGCGGGCTCAGTCACTCGGAGATCGCCGCTGAGCTGCACGTGCCCGTCGGCACGGTCAAGACACGAATTCGAGACGGGATGATCCGTCTCCGGGATGCGATGGGGGTGACGTCATGACGAAGCGAGACGAAGCGGCCCTGCTGAGCGGCGCATACGCCCTGAACGCGGTGACGCCGGAGGAGGCGGAACTCGTCGAGTCCGCCATGCAGGACTCCGAGGAGCTGCGCAGCGAGATCGTCGGCCTGTCCGACACCGCGGTCGCGCTCGGACTCGGGCTGCCCCCGGTGACCCCGCCGCCGTCGCTTCGGGCCAAGCTGCTCGACGCGATCGACTCCCTCCCGCAGGAGGCGCCCCAGGCGCAGGCCGTCGAGGGCGCGACCCCGGTCGCAGCGATGCCGGCCGGCGACCACGTCGTCTCGCGGCGTCGGGTTCGTCGTCGCCGTCCCATGGCGATGCTGGCGCTGGCCGCAGCCGCAGTCGTGCTGTTCGGTGGCGGCTTCCTCGTCCAGCGCACGATCCTCGAGCCGCAGAACGAGTACTCGGCCATCAGCGCTGCGGCCGACGTGCAGAGCGCGAAGCACGACATCTCGGGTGGCGGGATCGCGACCGTCTCCTGGTCGAAGTCCGAGCACCGGACCGCGGTCGTCCTCAACGGGGTCACCGCTCCCTCCGGCAAGGTGCTCCAGCTCTGGAGCATGCGCGGCACCACGATCACCAGCGCGGGCCTGTACGAGAACGGCGAGAAGTTCGCCCTCATTTCCGGTACGCCGAGCGCCGGCGAGTACCTTGCCGTGACCATCGAACCCGACGGCGGCTCGACGCAGCCGAGCGGATCCCCGATCGTGGCGGTCAAGCTCGCGGCCTGAGCACTTCGGCAGGCCAGAACCGCTTCGGCAGGCTCATCCGTGATGGATGAGCCTGCCGAAGATCGTTCAGCCTGCTGAAGCGCTCCGCATCAGCCGAAGCGGCCGGACACGTAGTCCTCGGTGGCCTTGACCGACGGCTTCGAGAACATCACCGTCGTGTCGTCGTATTCGATCAGCTTGCCCGGCTTGCCCGTGCCGGCGATGTTGAAGAACGCCGTGCGGTCGGAGACCCGGGACGCCTGCTGCATGTTGTGGGTCACGATCACGATCGTGAACTCCTGCTTCAGCTGTTCGATCAGGTCCTCGATCGCGAGGGTCGAGATCGGGTCGAGCGCCGAGCAGGGCTCGTCCATCAGCAGCACGTCGGGGGAGACCGCGATCGCGCGCGCGATGCAGAGGCGCTGCTGCTGCCCGCCCGACAAGCCCATCCCGGGCAGGCCCAGGCGATCCTTGACCTCGTTCCAGAGGTTCGCGCCCTGCAGCGACTTCTCCACCAGGGCGTCCCCGTCGGACTTCGAGATGCGCTTGTTGTTCAGCTTCACGCCGGCGAGCACGTTGTCGCGGATCGACATGGTGGGGAACGGGTTCGGACGCTGGAAGACCATACCGACCTGACGCCGCACCATCACCGGGTCGACGCCGGCTCCGTACAGGTTGCTGCCGTCGATCAGCACCTCGCCCTCGACGCGCGCCTTCGGGATGACCTCGTGCATGCGGTTCAGCGTGCGCAGGAAGGTCGACTTGCCACAGCCGGACGGCCCGATGAACGCGGTCACGGTGCGGGGTTCGATGGTCAGCGAGACGCCTTCGACGGCGAGGAACGAGCCGTAGTAGACGTTGAGGTCCTTGACGGCGATGCGCTTGGACATGAGTGCCTTTCGGGTGATGGAGGCGCCCGCGTCAGCGGGAGAGCTTGGGGGAGAAGAGGCGGCCGATGACGCGAGCGATCACGTTGAGCAGCAGCACGATCAGGATCAGGGTGAGCGCGCCGGCCCATGCCCGATCGAAGAAGTCCTGCGTGTTCGGACCGGGCTGCGTGAGCTGCGTGTAGACGTACACGGGCAGCGTCATCATCCGCTGGTCGAACAGGTTGTAGTTCATGCTCGCGGTGTAGCCGGCGACGAGCAGCAGCGGGGCGGTCTCGCCGATCACCCGGGCGATGGAGAGCATGACGCCCGTGATGATGCCGGCCAGCGCGGTCGGCAGCACGACCTTCACGACGGTCAGCCACTTGGGCACGCCGAGGGCGTAGGACGCCTCGCGCAGGTCCATCGGCACGAGCTTCAGCATCTCCTCGCTGGCCCGCACCACGATCGGGATCATCAGCAGCGACAGCGCGACCGCCCCGCCGAATCCGGCGCGGTAGCCGGCGTTGGCCGTGATGAGCGAGAAGAGCGCGAAGGCGAAGAGCCCGGCCACGATGGAGGGGATCCCCGTCATGACGTCGACGAGGAAGGTGATGGCCCGTGCGATCGGGCCGCGGCCGTACTCGACGAGGTAGATCGCGGCCAGCAGGCCCACGGGCACCGAGATCACCGCGGCCGCGAGCGTGATCTCGACCGTGCCGACGATCGCGTGGACGGCGCCGCCGCCGGCGCCGGTCACGTTCCGCATCGATTCGCTGAAGAATGCGACGTCGAATCGCGCGAGGCCCCGCGCTACCACGGTGAACAGCAGGCTGATCAGCGGCAGCAGGGCGATGCCGAACGCGGTGCAGACCACGGTGGTGACGAGACGATCCTTGGCGCGGCGCGAGCCCTCGACGAGGAACGAGATGACGTAGACGGTCGCCACCCACAGCACCAGGCCGAAGAAGATCGCACCGGTGATGTTGTAGGCGGTCGTCATGCCGGCCAGCAGGAAGATCAGGAAGAGGCCGCCGGTGATGATGAGGCTGAGGACGAGCAGCCCGACGGGTGAGTACCGCGGCAGCTGCCCGGTGTGCAGGTTCGTCGTCACCGCGGTTGCGGAGGCCATCAGACTCCCTTGATTCGGCCGACGCGGCCGACGACGGCGCGGGATGCGGCATTGACGATGAACGTGATCACGAACAGGATCAGGCCCGTCGCGATGAGGACGTTGGTCTGCGTCCCGAACGCCTCGGGGAAGCCCAGGGCGATGTTCGCCGCGATGGTGGTCGGGTTCTCGCTGCGGAGCAGGAAGAACGACACGACGACGCTGGGTGAGAGCACCATCGCGACGGCCAGGGTCTCGCCGAGCGCGCGGCCGAGACCGAGCATGGATGCGGACACGATCCCCGCCCTGCCGAACGGCAGCACGGCGATGCTGATCATCTCCCACCTCGTCGCGCCCAGTGCGAGGGCCGCCTCCTCGTTCAGGCGCGGCGTCTGCAGGAAGATCTCGCGGGACAGCGCCGTGATGATCGGCGTGATCATCACCGCGAGCACGATCGCGACGGTGAGGATCGTGCGTCCGGTCGGCGATGCGGAGCCGCTGAACAGCGGGAACCAGCCGAACGTGCTGCTGAGGAACGCGTAGAAGGGCTGCACGAAGGGCGAGAACACGAAGATGCCCCAGGCGCCGTAGACCACGCTCGGTACCGCGGCGAGCAGATCGATGATCGCGCCGAGCCCGCGGGCGATGCGCCGTGGTGCGTAGTGCGAGATGAACAGCGCGATGGCGATCGAGAACGGCACCGCCACGATCAGGGCGAGCAGCGCCGCCCAGATGGTGCCGAAGACCAGCGGGACGACGTACGCCCAGAAGTTCGGGAACGCGCCCGTGCTGGTGATCTCGGTGGGCTTCGCGCCGAATGCGGGGATGCTCTGGACGATCAGGAAGATCGCGACCGCGCCGAGCGCGACGAGGATCAGCAGCCCCCCGGCGAGCGCAGCGCCGGAGAACACCGTGTCACCGGGGCGTCGTCGGGCACGGATCGGGGGTTGGCCCGTGGTGGCGGTCATCAGGTCCTTCGACGTGGGGTGGCTGGTGAAGGCAAAAGTAGCCGCCCCGGAGACGCTCCGGGGCGGCTACCGATGGTGCTACTTGATGGTCTTCGCGGCGGCCTCGGCCTTGGCGAGCAGCGTGCCCGTCATCGGCGCGGACTTGGCGGAGTCGGCAGCGGCCTGCTGGCCCTCGGTGCTGGTGATGTACTGCGCGTAGCCGGCGACGAGGGCGCCCTTGGCTGCGTCCTTGTAGGTCTGGCAGGCGATCAGGTAGCTGACCAGCGTGATCGGGTACTCGGTCGCGTCGGTCGCCTCGCGGTTGATCTTGACCGCGATGTCGTTCGCGCCACGGGAGGTGTCGAGCGGCGAGGTCTCGGCGATCTTCGACGCGACCTCGGCGGACGGCGCCACGAAGGCGTCGCTGACCTTGATCTGCACGGTCGCGAGGTCGCCGGCCGACGAGTTGTCGACGTAGCCGATGGCGCCCTTGCCGGCGGTGACCGCAGCGACGACTCCGGAGCCCTTCGCTGCGCCCTCACCGGTCTTGTACGGGAACGCGTCACCCGGCTCGTTGGTCCAGTCGGACGGCGCGACCGTGTGCAGGTAGTCGGTGAAGTTCGTCGTGGTACCCGAGGCGTCCGAGCGGTAGACCGGCGTGATGGTCGTGCTCGGCAGGGTCGCGCCGCTGTTCAGCGCCGTGATGGCCGAGTCGTTCCACTTCGTGATCTTGCCCGAGAAGATCTTCGCCAGCGTCGGTGCGTCGAGCTTGAGGTCCTTCACGCCGTCCAGGTTGTAGACCAGGGCGATGGGGGAGACGTAGACGGGGATGTCGATGCCCTTCGCGCCGTCCGCGCAGGCGGTGAAGGTGCCGGAGAGCTCCTCGG
This sequence comes from uncultured Amnibacterium sp., assembly GCF_964244015.1. Lineage (NCBI taxonomy): Bacteria > Bacillati > Actinomycetota > Actinomycetes > Micrococcales > Microbacteriaceae > Amnibacterium > uncultured Amnibacterium sp. Next base: position 7,991 of record NZ_CAXTHO010000041.1, read on the forward strand.
GCTTCAGCGCGGAGTCGCTCCCGGCGAAGTCCGCTCCCCCGGCCATGAAGGCCTTCCGGCCCGCGCCGGAGCCCTGCGGGTCGTAGTTGATCGTGACGCCGCCGTTCGTGGTCTGGAAGCCCTTCGTCCACGCGACCTGCGCGTTGGACTGGGCGGAGGAGCCCACGCCGCTCAGGGTGCCGGACAGCGCCGCGGCGGCGCCGCTGCTTGATCCGCCGGTGGATTCTGCCGCCGGCGGCTCGTTCGAGGCGCAGGAGGAGAGGGCGATCATGGCGGTCAGAGCAGTGCCGATGGCAAGGCCCGCGCGCAGGTTCTTCAAGAGGTGATCCCTTCGGGGTCTGAGTGCAGAGAGCCCGGTGCGGAGGATGTGCCTCTTTCCGCACGAGCGCCGTCACGGTAGGGACGCTCTGTGACCCGTTCAGGGACCGTCGGTGAACGGGAGGTGAACGGAAGAACGCCCTCGCTTGTGGAGGTGCCGCTCGCAGCAGGGCCCGAGCGATGTCCTGAGGCTCTCGAAGGGACCACCCCGAGCGGGACGGACGTGAGACCCCGAGCGGCCTACTCCTGGGCGGAGTGCGTCTCGATCGCGAGGATGCGGTGCGGGGCGTTCGCGGCGAGGTGCACGACGGTGAACTCCGCGGTGCCGAGGATGCCGGCCCGGGTCATCCGGCCGCCGTTCGGGCTGCCCGTCGCCTCGGCGATCTGCTCCAGGATCTCGGGGAGCACGGGCGCGTGGCTGCACAGCACCGTGGTGCGGCCCTTCGCGATCCGCCGGTCGACGATCTCGCGCACGCCGGCGGGCTCGTGGTGCTGCAGCTCCCAGCCGTCCTGGCTGAGCTGCGGTGCCTTCTTCACCTCGATGCCCGTCGACTTCGCGAGCGGCGCGACCGTCGCGAGGCAGCGCGCCGCGGTGCTGCTCACGATCCGGGTGGGCCCCCACGCACTGAGCACGGGGACGACCGCTCGCGCCTGCGCCTGCCCGCGCGGCGTCAACCGCCGATCCGCGTCGGTGCCGGAGGGGGAGTCGAAGGCGGCTTTCGCGTGCCGGAGTGCGATCAGCGCGAAGCTCTCCAGCTCCCCGGTCACGGCGAGCTCGGCGAACTGCCGCAGCAGCTCGGCGTCCCGCTCGTACGTCAGCCGCTTGCCGACCTTCGCGATCGGCACCCACTCGATCCCGTTCACCTCGTCGCTGGGTACGAACGCACCGCGCTCGAGCTGCTCCTTCGACACCTCCGCCGCCCAGTAGACGACCGTCTTGTCCCGCCCGTTCGGCAGGACGTAGGTGGTCGATCCGAGCGGGACACCGAGATGCACCTGGTAGCCGGTCTCCTCCGCGACCTCCCGCACCGCGGTCTGCGGCAGGGACTCGCCGGGGTCCGTCTTGCCCTTCGGCAGGCTGACGTCGCCCTGCACGGGGCGCTGCACCAGCAGGACCTCGTAGCTCTTCGCGCGACGGCGCCAGCAGACCGCGCCCGCCGCGAGCACGGGCGCGGTCGTGAGGTCGGTCATCGCGAGGCGCGCTTCCTCGTGCTCAGCGCCTGCTGGGTCGCGACCTGCAGATCCGTCAGGGGCTCGCCATCGCCGTCGACCGAGAAGCGGTCCCAGACGCCGATGTCGTCGAGATGCCACGACGCCGTCGCGTCGCTCATCGCCTCGTCGAAGATGCGGTCGATCTCGGCGAGGTGCTCCGGGCGCTTCAGCCGCACCAGCGCCTCCACCCGCCGGTCCAGGTTGCGGTGCATCATGTCGGCGCTGCCGATGTAGGTGACCGGGTCGCCGTCGTTCAGGAACGAGAACACGCGGGAGTGCTCGAGGTAGCGCCCGAGGATCGAGCGCACCGTGATGTTGTCGCTCACGCCGGGGATGCCGGGCTTCAGGCTGCAGATGCCGCGCACCCAGATCTGCACCTCGACACCGGACTGGCTCGCACGGTAGAGCGCGTCGATGATCGACTCGTCGACCATCGAGTTCACCTTGATGCGGATCCTGGCCGGGAGGCCGGCCTCCGCATGCATGCGCTCGGCGTTGATGCGCTTCAGCAGGCCCTTCCGCAGATGGAGGGGTGCCACGAGCAGGCGGCGGAACTTCTTCTCGATCGCATAGCCGGACAGCTCGTTGAACAGCCGGATCAGGTCCTTGCCGACCTGGTCGTCGGCGGTGAACAGGCCGAAGTCCTCGTAGATGCGGCTCGTCTTCGGGTTGTAGTTGCCGGTGCCGATGTGGCAGTAGTTGCGCAGGTTCCCGTCGGCCTCGCGGCGCACGACGAGCGCGAGCTTGCAGTGCGTCTTCAGCCCGACGAGGCCGTAGACGACGTGCACTCCTGCGCGCTCGAGCTTCCTCGCCCACTCGATGTTGTTCTGCTCGTCGAAGCGCGCCTTGATCTCCACCAGCGCGAGGACCTGCTTGCCGGCCTCCGCGGCGTCGATCAGCGCCTCGACGACCGGGCTGTCGCCGCTCGTCCGGTACAGCGTCTGCTTGATCGCCAACACGTCGGGATCGGCGGCGGCCTGCTCGAGGAACGCCTGCACGCTCGTCGCGAACGACTCGTAGGGGTGGTGCACCAGCACGTCCCGCTGGCCGATCGCCGCGATCAGGTCCGGCTTCTCGTTCGGCTCGGGCGGCTCGAACGCGTGCGGTGTGGCCGGAACCTCGGTCGGGTAGTGCAGCTGCGGGCGGTCGAGCCGGTTCAGCTCGAACAGGCCGGCGAGGTCGAGCGGGCCGGGGAGGCGGTAGACCTCGTCGCGCGTGATGTCGAGCTCCGAGGTGAGCAGCTCGAGCGTCCTGACATCCATGTCGCCGGTGATCTCGAGTCGGATCGGCGGGCCGAACCGGCGCCGCAGCAGCTCCTTCTCGAGCGCCTTGATCAGGTTCTCGCTCTCGTCCTCGTCGACCTCGAGGTCCTCGTTCCTGGTGAGGCGGAAGACGTGGTGCTCCAGCACCTCCATCCCCGGGAACAGCTCGGCGAGGTGGTGCGCGATCAGGTCCTCGAGCAGCACGAACGTCGTGATCGCGCCGGTCGCCGTACCCGTCGCGACGAGGCGGGGCAGCACCCCGGTCGGCACCTTCAGGCGTGCGAAGTCCACGCGGTCCGACTTCGGGTTCCGGACCCGCACCGCGAGGTTCAGCGACAGTCCGCTGATGTAGGGGAACGGGTGCGCCGGATCGACCGCGAGCGGCATCAGCACGGGGAAGATCTGATTGGAGAACACGTCCGCGAGCCGGTTCCGCTCGCTCTCCGGCAGGTCGTCGACGCCGACGATGCGGATGCCGGACTGCTCCAGCACAGGGCGGACCTGCTCGTGGAACACCTCCGCGTGCTGGATCTGCAGCACGTGAGCGGCGGCGTTGATGTCCGCGAGCACGGCCTTCGGGGGTCGGCCGATGTTCGTCGGCACCGCCAGGCCGGTGAGGATGCGCCGCTTCAGGCCCGCGACCCTGACCATGAAGAACTCGTCGAGGTTCGACGCGAAGATCGCCAGGAAGTTCGACCGCTCGAGGATCGGCAGCCGCTCGTCCTCCGCCAGATCGAGCACGCGCCGATTGAACGCGAGCCAGGAGAGCTCGCGGTCGATGTAGCGGTCGCGCGGCAGCGGGGCCGGTCGCGGCCGGGGGGCAGGAGGCGCGGGGGCATCCTCTTCGACCACGGCGGTCGTGAGCGCACTGTCCTCGTCCATCCGGTGATCCTCCCACCGTCCAGTCGCCCGAAGATGAACGGCCCCGCGTTCAGACGGTCGTCGAGGCGGCGCGCCGCTGCGATCAGCGGCGGACCGCCGCCAGCCGCTCGCCCTCGTCCTCGTCCTCGTAGACGTTGAAGCGGTAGCCGACGTTGCGGACCGTGCCGATCAGGCTCTCGAGGTCGCCGAGCTTCGCGCGCAGGCGCCGCACGTGCACATCGACGGTGCGCGTGCCGCCGAAGTAGTCGTAACCCCAGACCTCGCTGAGCAGCTGCTCCCGGGTGAAGACGCGGGAGGGATGCGTCGCGAAGAACCGCAGCAGCTCGAACTCTTTGAACGTGAGGTCGAGCGGCCTGCCGTGCACGCGCGCGGAGTAGCTGGCCTCATCGATGACGACGCCGGACGCCTGGATCTTCGACTGGCTCTCGGCCTGCGCCATCCGACCGATCACCAGGCGGATCCTGGCGTCGACCTCGGCAGGGCCTGCGGACTCCAGCACCACGTCGTTCGCACCCCAGTCCGCGCTGACCGCGGTGAGGCCCCCCTCGGTCAGGATCAGCACCATCGGCACCGTGATCCCGGTGGTGGTGAGGATCTTGCAGAGCGACTTCGCGCTCGCGAGGTCGAACCGGGCATCGATCAGGATCACATCCGAGGGCGGCGCGCTGATCAGCTGAGCCGGCTCCGCCTTGATGGAGCGGACCTTGTGGCTGAGCAGACTGAGCGCGGGCAGCACGTCGCCGTCGACCTGAGGAGTCAGGATCAACAGCTGCGCCATGGCGGTCCTTCCGCATTCCGTCCGTGCGAGCGTACCGGTTCGACCACGAACGGCGGTTTCGAGCCCCTACTCGACTCTGCTGGAGGGTCGCTGAGCGCGCTCCGAACGCAGTGGGAGGATGCGCTCATGCCCCGAGCCCGCGCCGCCGTCGTCGCCGTCTGGGCGCTGACCCTCGTCGGCGTCGTGCTCATCGACGTGGTCGTGCCCGATGCGCAGGCGCTGTCCTGGCTGGCGCTCGCACTGCCGCTCGCGGTCGTCGCAGGCATCGTCGGCCAGCTCGCCGTCGCCGAGCAGCGCGGCTTCGTCGTCCGGCTCGCGGCCACCGCCTGCGGGTCGTTCGCGCTCGTGCTGCTCGGTGCGCTCGTGGCCGTCGCCCTGTGAGCCGTGCCGGAGGCGATGAGCGCCCCAACTACGATGACTGACCGTGCAGCTGGCGATCGAACTGTTCTATCTGGGACTCCTCGGGCTCGCCGGGCTCGCGATCGCCGGCATCTCCGTCGTCGTGCTCGCCAAGCTCTTCAAGGGCCAGCGCTGATCCGCGCAGCCTCATGATCGACATCACCTCGGGCCTCCCGGCCGAGCTCGTGCCGCTCTCGTGGCTCATCGGCGTCTGGGAGGGCACCGGCCTCGTCGAGTACGAGATCGGCGACGGGATCCGCCGGCACGAGTTCGGGCAGCGCATCAGCTTCAGCCACGACGGACTGCCGTTCCTGAACTACAGCTCGTTCACGTGGCAGTTCGGCGAGGCGATCCCCTCGGAGCCCGCAGACGGGCCCGACGCCATTCGAGAGCCGCAGGAAGCGCGCCCGATCCCGCTCATCACCGAGAACGGGTACTGGCGCCTGAGCAGGCCCCCGACCGAGGCGGATCCGGGTCCCGGCATGCTCCCGGGCGTCGGGCCGCGCCCCTTCTCCACGGCCGCGAGCGTGGAGACCCTCCGCAACGCCTCCGACGGCTTCGACGTCGAGGTCTCGCTCGTGCATCCGACCGGGGTGACCGAGCTCTACCTCGGCCGCGTCAAGGGGCCCCGCATCGATCTCGCCACGGACGCCGTCATGCGGACGGAGAGCGCCAAGGAGTACTCCGCGGCGACCCGCATCTACGGCCTCGTCGAGGGCGACCTGCTGTGGGCGTGGGACATCGCCGCACTCGGCCAGGAGCTGCGCACGCACGCCTCCGGCCGCCTCCACCGCCGCGACTGAGTCCGTCAGCCTCCGGCCGCGGCTTCCAAGGCGGCCACGTCGAGCTTGACCTGGCGCAGCATCTCGGCCGTGACCCGTGCCACCACCGCCGGGTCCTCGTCGCTCATCAGGCGTTCGAGCGCCGCGGGCACGATCTGCCAGGAGAGCCCGAAGCGGTCGGTCAGCCAGCCGCACTGCACCGCTCGGCCGCCGTCCGCGGTGAGTGCGGTCCAGATGCGGTCGAGTTCCTCCTGGGTGTCGACGAGCGCGTACAGCGACACCTGCGAGTCGAACGGGAACTGCGGGCCCCCGTTGAAGAAGGTGTACTGCTGCCCCACGAGCGTGACGTCGACGATGAACGGACTCCCTGGCTCGGTGCCCGGGATCCCGGAGCCTGCGCGGACGATCCTGTCGACGTGCGAGTCCGGCAGGAGCGCCGTGTAGAGCTCGGCCGCCTGCACGGCCTCGCGATCGAACCAGAGATGCGTCGCGAAGCGCAGGACCGTCATGCGCCGCAACGCTACTGACCCCGATGGGGAGCGCCTAGCCTCGATCCCATGGACAGCCCCTTGCTCGACCTCCCCGGCGCGGTCGCCGCGATCGGTGCGGATGCGGGCGTCGCGGCGCACTACGGACGGCCAGCGCACGAGCAGCGCGCGCTCGCCGCAGGCGCCGCGATCGTCGACCTGTCCTCGCGCGGCGTCCTCCGCATCGCGGGCGAGGACCGGCTCGCCTGGCTCGACTCCCTGACCAGCCAGCGGCTGATCGGGCTGCAGCCCGGGGACTCCGCCGAGTCGCTGCTGCTCGACCCCTCCGGCCGTATCGAGCACGCGATGGACCTGGTCGACGACGGCACCGCTTCGTGGCTGGTGGTGGAGGCGGCGAGCGCTCTGCCGCTCGCGACCTTCCTCGAGCGGATGAAGTTCTGGAAGCAGGTCACGGTCGAGGACAGGACCGCCGATGTGGCCGTGCTGGCCGCGGTCCGCGTCCAGGGCGAGCCCGACCTGGACGAGCCCGGGCCGGAGGGGGCGCCGCTCGTGTGGCGCGACCCGTGGGCGTCGGGCGCCGCCGGCGGTGTCACGCGCGCGCAGACCGCCGCGCACCCCGGCGCCGACCTGCCGCTGCGGCTCTCGCTCGTCCCGCGCGACCGGCTGACGACGCTCGCCGCGGAGGCGCGCTCGGGCGCCGTCGTCCTCGCCGGCGCCGATGCGCTCGAGGCGCTGCGGATCGCCGCGTGGCGTCCGAGGGCCGCTCGGGAGGTCGATGCCCGGTCGATCCCGCACGAGCTCGACTGGCTGCGCAGCGCCGTGCACCTGGACAAGGGCTGCTACCGCGGCCAGGAGACCGTCGCGAAGGTCCACAACCTCGGACGGCCGCCGAGGAGGCTCGTGCAGCTGGACCTCGACGGCTCCGAATCGCTGCTGCCGGAGCCCGGCTCGGTCGTGCTCGCCGACGAGGCCGACGTCGGCGTCATCACGAGCAGCGCCCGCCACCACGAGGACGGGCCGATCGCGCTCGCCGTCGTGAAGCGCTCCGTGCCCGACGACGCCGTGCTCGTCGTTCGCACCGCCGACGGCGACGTCGCCGCCTCCCAGCGCGTGGTGGTGCCGGCGGGCGCCGGACCGGCCGTCTCGGTGCCGCGGCTCCCGCGCCTCGGCGCCGTGCAGCGGCACTGAGGGTGGGCGCCGGAGGGCGCCTTCTCGCCTCCGCCGATCCGCGCCCAGCGCTTCGTCGCGCGGGGAACGCGGTGCCGGCGGCGGCGCAGCTGTCGATCGCGGCGACCGCGTCCTACTCCTTCGCGCACTTCGTCGTCGGTCATCAGGTGCCGCTGCTCGCCATCACGGTCTGCCTCAGCAGCCTCGGCTTCGTGCGGGACGCCCGGCCGAAGCGGGTGCTCGAGACCGCCGTCGGCCTCGCCATCGGGGTCGCGCTCGCCGAGGTGATGCTGGTGCTCGCCGGGAGCGGCGTCTGGCAGATCCTGGTCGCGCTGTTCTCGACGCTGCTGATCGCCCGCCTCGCGAACGCCGCGCCGGCGGTCGCCGTGGCGGCGACGGCGCAGTCCGCGATCGTCCTGCTGATCCAGCTGCCCGCCGGCGGCACCTGGGCGCGGAGCGTCGACGGTTTCATCGGCGGCGGCGTGGCCCTGCTCGCCACCGCGCTGGTGCCGCGGGATCCGCGCCGCGCCGCGATACGGGACGCGGACCGCGTGTTCGCGGGGCTCCGCCTGGGTATCGACGACACGGCCCGAGCTCTCCGCACCGCCGACCGCGGCACCGCCTCGGCCGCCCTGGCGGGGCTTCGTGACCTGCAGCCCGCGATCGTGGACTGGACGGCGACGCTCGATTCGGCGGTCGCGATCGCCCGCGTGTCGCCGTTCCTCCGTCGGAGGCTGCCGGAGCTGGTCGCGCAGCGCCGCCTGCTCGACGGCATCGATCTCGCGGTCAGGTCGATGCGCACGATCGCGCGCCGGGCGGAGGCGCTGGCGGGCGACGGTGCGCCCCGTCCCGAACTCGCCGAGCTGCTGCAGGCCGTCGGCTCGGCGACGGCGCTGCTGGGTCGCGGCGTCCGGGACCCCGCGTCCATCGGTCCGGCGAAGGAGGACCTCGTGCTCATCGCCCGGCGCCTCGACCCCCGCCTGATCACGCCGGAGGCGTCTGTGACCGCGTCGGTGATCACGGTGCTGGTCCGCCCGGTCGTGGTCGACCTGGCGGTCGCCGCCGGTGCCACCGCGGAGCAGATCCGCGCCGAGCTGCCCGACCTCGCCTAGTCGACGGGCGCGACGATCTCCCACGGGACGGTGAGCTCGCCGAGCTTCCAGCGCGGGCGACCGCCCAGCACCGGGACGCCCTGGCCGCGGAGCGTCTCCATCGCCGCGACGAACCGTTGCACCGGGCTGTAGACCGACAGCGGCGCTGCCCGGACCCATGCGCTGTCGAGCGCGGCGAGCAGCTCGTGCACCCGCTCGCCGGGCACGTTGCGGTGGATCAGCGCCTTGGGCAGCCGCTCGGCGACGATCGCGGGGGAGTCGAGCCCCGCGATCCGCAGCGACACGGTGAACCGGACGGGTGAGCCGTCGGGCGTCACATCGACCCAGGAGCAGATCCGCCCGAGCTCATCGCAGGTGCCGTCGACGAGCAGCCCATCCGGCGCCAGTCGAGCCGCCGTGCGCGCCCACGCCGCCGGCACCTCCGCCTCGTCGTACTGACGCAGCACGTTCATCGCGCGGATCAGGACGGGGCGCTCGCCGCCGGGGGCGGGCACCTCGAACCCGCCGAGGGCGAACGCGACCCCGTCCGTGGCGTGAGGGAGCGCCTCCGCGACCCGATCGGGGTCGATCTCCAGGCCGAGCACCCGCACGCCGGGTGCGACGGCGCGCAGCCGGGCGGCCAGCTCGAGCGTCGTCCACGGCTTCGCCCCGAACCCGAGGTCGACGACCAGCGGCTCGGGCGTCGAGCGCAGCTGGGGCAGGGCGGCGAGGTAGCGGTCGACCCGCCTGAGCCGGTTCGTGCCCGTGGTCCCGCGGGTGACGCGACCGACGGGCACGTCTCCGACGGTATCCCGCTGGGAGCCGGCTGGAGCGTCCGTCCTACACTCGGCGCGTGCCCATCGAACACTCCCTCGTGCTCCTCCGTCACGGCTACAGCGACTGGAACGCGAAGAACCTCTTCACCGGCTGGGTCGACGTGCGCCTCACCGAGCGCGGCGTCGAGGAGGGGCGTCGGGCCGGTCGCCTGCTGAAGGACGCCGACCTGCTGCCCGACCTCGTCTACACGTCGCTGCTGACGCGGGCGATCCAGACCGCGGACGAGGCGCTGCTCACCGCCGACCGCGCGTGGCTGCCGGTCGTGCGGGACTGGCGGCTGAACGAGCGCCACTACGGAGCGCTGCAGGGCAAGGACAAGGCGCAGACGCTGGCGGAGTACGGGCCCGAGCAGTTCGCGACGTGGCGACGCAGCTACGACGTGCCACCGCCCCCGATCGAGCCGGGCGGCGAGTTCTCCCAGGAGGCGGACCCGCGCTACGCGGGCATCGACGTGCCGCGCACCGAGTGCCTGCGGGACGTCGTCGAGCGGATGGTCCCGTACTGGCTGGACGAGATCGCCGCGAGACTGCAGGAGGGCAAGCGCGTGCTCGTCGTCGCGCACGGCAACTCGCTGCGGGCGCTGGTGAAGTACCTCGACGGCATCTCCGACGACGACATCGCCCAGCTGAACATCCCGACCGGCATCCCCCTCCATTACCGCCTGGGCGAGGATCTGAAGCCGCTCGTCCCGGGTGGCGAGTACCTCGACCCGGAGGCGGCAGCCGCAGGAGCCGCGGCGGTGGCGGCCCAGGGCGCCGCAAAGGCCTGACGCACGGGTGTGTTGACGGTCAGCGCGCGAGCTGATGCACTCAGTGGCCGCGCGCTTCGCGCCGCCGCATCCCCTGATCCGTGAACAGGACTCGGGTCAGTGGGTCACTGCGACCCAGTCGCCGGTCTGCAGGTACTGGACCTTCTTCGCGATCGAGACGGCGTGGTCCGCGAAGCGCTCGTGGTAGCGGCTGGCGAGCGTCGAGTCGACGATGTCGCCGGCGCCGCCCTTCCACGTCTCGCCGAGCACCTTGTCGAAGACGCTGAGGTGCAGCTCGTCGACCAGGTCGTCGTCGTCGCGGATCTCGTCGGCGAGCTCCGTCGACTCGGTCTCGAGCAGCCTGGTGAGCTTGCCGGCGATCGCGACGTCGAGCCGACCGAGCTCGATGAACGTCGGGCGGAGGTCCTTCGGCACGACCTTCTCGGGGAAGCGGGTCCTGGCGAGCTGGGCGATGTGCTCGGCCAGGTCGCCCATCCGCTCGAGCGACGCGCTGATGCGCAGCGCCGACACCACGATGCGCAGGTCGCGCGCCACCGGCTGCTGCCGAGCCAGGATGTCGATCGCGAGCTCGTCCAGGCTCGCGGCGAGCTCGTCGATCTGGCGGTCGTCGGCGATCACGTTCTCGGCCAGGGACACGTCGGACGAGTTGAACGCCGTCGTCGCCCGCCCGATCGCCTGCTCGACGAGACCTGCGATCTCGACGAGTCGGTCCTGGACCTCGGCCAGCTCCTGCTGGAAGACCTCGCGCACGGATTCCCCTCTCGGTCGTACCCGGGACGGCTACCGTCGGCCCTCCGCATGAACATCAGGTGCCGACGACGCGAACGCCAGACCAATTCAGCGACCTGCGAGTGCGCTGAACGAAATGCCCCTCTGAACAGTCCCTTATCGTAACCTCCATGAGCGCGGCATCCATCGTGCTGCTCGGAATCGTGTTCGGGGTCGCAGTCGGCGTCGTGTTCACGCTGCTGATCAGGGCAGGCATCGATCGCGCCGCAGCGGTTCTGGACCTGGGTGCGACCGCGCTGCCCGACGGTGCCGCCGCCGTCGTCGGGGCTCTGACCCAGCCCGTCCTCGTCGTCGACGGCTCGAACGTCGTCCTGCATGCGTCCCCGGAGGCGCTCAGCATCGGGCTGACGGACGGCAGATCCATGCTGCATCCCGAGCTGCAGCGGCTCATCGACGAGACCCGCGCCGCCTGCGTCCCGCGCTCGGCGGACCTACGGCTCCCGCGGAGCGCTGCCGGCGCCAGGAACCTGATCGTCACGGCCCACGCGGCACCGATCGATCTCACGCGGGTGCTGCTGATCATCGACGACCGCTCCGAATCCGTGCGGCTCGATGCCGTCCGCCGCGACTTCGTCGCGAACACGAGTCATGAGCTGAAGACGCCGATCGGTGCCGTCTCGCTGCTCGCCGAGGCGCTCGACAGCGCGGCGGACGACCCCCACCAGGTGCGCAGGTTCGCCGCCCGCCTGTCCACCGAGGCGACGCGCCTCGGCGCCCTCGTCCAGCAGATCATCGAGTTCTCCCGCGTCCAGGCCGCCGATCCCCTCGATTCCGCGGAGGCGGTGCCGCTGGACGACCTGCTGAGGACCGCGGTCGAGCGCACCCGGGTCGCCGCCGATGGGCGCGACGTCACCGTGGTCGTCGGCAAGAGGACGGGGCTCTGGACCCTCGGGGACCGTACGATGCTCACGACCGCGGTGCAGAACCTCGTCGCGAACGCCATCGCGTTCTCGAGCCCCGGCGGACACGTCGGCGTGGGCATGCGCTCCCGCGACGAGATCGTCGAGATCGCGGTGTCCGACCAGGGCATCGGGATCGGCGAGGACGACCTGGACCGCGTGTTCGAGCGGTTCTACCGGACCGACCAGGCACGATCGAGGCAGACCGGCGGCAGCGGGCTGGGCCTCAGCATCGTGAAGCACATCGCCGAGAACCACGGAGGCGAGGTGCGGGTATGGTCCCGCGTCGGCCGTGGCTCGACATTCACCATCCGGCTGCCGGAGATCCCGGCACCCCCATCGGCGCGCTCGCAGCGTCGGGAGAAGGAGCGCGCATGACCGCCATCCTGCTCGTCGAGGACGAACCGGCGATCGCCGAGCCCCTCACCTACCTGCTGCAGCGGGAGGGCTACGAGGTCGCCGCCGTCGCCGACGGCGGTGAGGCGCTCGCGCGGTTCGGCCGGGGCGACGTCGACCTCGTGCTGCTCGATCTGATGCTGCCGGTGCTGCCGGGGACCGAGGTCGCGAAGCGGATCCGCGCGGTGTCCGACGTGCCGATCATCATGCTGACGGCCAAGGACGCCGAGATCGACATCGTGCTGGGCCTCGAGCTGGGGGCCGACGACTACGTGACGAAGCCCTACTCGAGCCGCGAGCTGCTCGCCCGGGTGCGCGCGGTGCTGCGCCGGCGGGTCGAGCAGAGCGACGCGCTCGGCCCCGACGTGCTCGAGTCGGGACCGATCCGCCTCGACGCGGACCGGCACGCCGTGTTCGTGCACGGCCGCGAGACGGCGATGCCGCTGAAGGAGTTCGAGCTGCTCGAGCTGCTGCTCCGGAACGCCGGTCGGGTGCTCACGCGCGGCCAGCTGATCGACCGCATCTGGGGCTCCGACTACTTCGGCGACACGAAGACGCTCGACGTCCACGTCAAGCGGATCCGCGCGAAGATCGAGGAGGAGCCGGCTGAGCCGCGCCTCCTGCTCACCGTGCGCGGGCTCGGCTACCGCTTCGAGGACCTCGCCGCCGAGGTCTGAGGAGCCTGCCCCGCTGCCCCGCCGACAAGCCGCACCCGCCGACGAGTCGCACCCCGCTGAT
>NZ_CAXTHO010000042.1:0-4276 GCF_964244015.1 uncultured Amnibacterium sp.
GGCTATGCGCTCGGCTTCGGCGGGCGGTGGAGGACCGTGCCGGTCAGCGCTGCGACCCGGCGCACGACGGGCGGGCGCAGCGCCAGCACGAGCGCTCCGGTGAGCAGCAGGGATACCGCGAACACCGCGGCGCCTACCCAGCTCTGGTCGTCGCGGAGCGCGTAGATGTGGTTCAGGTTCCTGATGGCGCCCGTCGCGAGCACGAGGAACACGTGGATCACCGTGAACCCGACGAAGAACCACATGGTCCACCAGTGGATCGTCTTCGTCAGCCGGAGGGGGAAGCGCGCGTCGAGGAACCGCAGCCGCGCGGCGAAGCCGGGCGCCGCGCGCAGGCCGGTCAGCACGGCGATGGGACCGGCGACGTAGACGACCGCGAAGTAGCTCAGCTGCTGCAGCGCGTTGTAGTCGATCCAGCCGTTTTCCGTCGGCCAGACCAGCGACGCGTACTGCAGACCCGCCGAGACCGCCTCCGGGACGATCCGCCAGTCGGTCGGCACGATGCGCACCCAGTGCCCGCTCACCGCGGCCAGCACGACGAACAGCACGCCGTTCAGCACCCAGAGCGTGTCGGCGACGTAGTGCGACCAGAGGTCGATCGCGACGCGGATCGGAGGGTTCGCAGTGCGGATCCTGCCGTCGTTCCGCCGGATCCAGAAGGTGGAGGGGCGACCGCCGCGATGGATCCGCCAGCCCGACCGAACGGTGAAGAGCAGGAACACCGCATTCAGGCCGTGCTGCCACGCCGACCACGCCGGGAAGCCGACGGGGGTGCCCGCCGGCTGCGGCGCGGCTCCGGAGTACGTGCCGACGAACGCCTCCCCCGCCGGGGAGAACCGGATGAGGCGAGCGATCACGACGACCAGCACCACCAGCACGACGGCACCGGCGGCGACGAGCCACGGCCATCGCCGGTGCGCAGCCGGCGCGACCCCTGTACTCACGCGGTCGCCGCTCACACGGTCGGCACGAGCGCAGCGCGCAGCGCGCGGAGGCGGGCGAGCGTCTCGGGGCCGCCGAGGATCGCGAGGGACTCGAACAGCGGAGGCGAGACCCGGCGCCCGCTCGTCGCGACCCGGACCGGGCTGAACGCGACGCGCGGCTTCAGGCCGAGGTCGTCGATCAGCGCTCCCTCGAGCGCCGCCTTCACGCCCGCGACGGTCCAATCGGAGACGTGCGTGAGGGCCGCCTCAGCGGCAGCGAGCACCTCCGCGGCATTCCTCGGGAGAGCGGCGACTGCGGCCTCGTCCGCCACGAGCGCGTCCGCGGTGACGAAGAACGACCCGAGCAGGTCCGGCGCCTGGCCGAGCAGCTGCATCCGCTCCTGCACGAGCGGCGTCAGCCGGCGCAGCAGGGCGAGCTGGTCCGCGGTCGGCTCCTCCGGCAGCACGTCCTTCACCTGCAGGTACGGCACGATCCGCGCCGTGAGGTCGTCGACGTCGAGCCGGCGGATGTGGTCGCCGTTGATCGATTCGGCCTTCTTCAGGTCGAAGCGCGCCGGGTTGGGGTTGACCGAGCCGATGTCGAACGCGGCCACGAACTCCGCCTGCGAGAACACGTCGCGGTCGGGCCCGATGGACCAGCCGAGCAGGGCCACGTAGTTGAGCAGGCCCTCGGGGATGAAGCCGCGCTCCCGGTGGAGGAACAGGTTCGCCTCCGGGTCGCGCTTCGACAGCTTCTTCGTGCCGTCACCCAGCACCAGCGGCAGATGGCCGAACCGGGGCACCCACGAGGCCACGCCGATGTCGATCAGCGCGTGGTACAGCGCGATCTGCCGCGGCGTCGAGGGCAGCAGGTCCTCGCCGCGCAGCACGTGGGTGATGCGCATCAGCGCGTCGTCGACCGGGTTCACGAGCGTGTACAGCGGCTGACCGCCGGGACGCACGACGACGAAGTCGGGGAACGAGCCCGCGGCGAACGTGATCGTGCCCCGCACCAGGTCGTCGAACGACAGGTCCTCCTCCGGCACGCGGAGGCGCAGGGCCGGCTGCCGGCCCTCGAGCGCGAACTGCGCCCGCACAGCCGGGTCACGCTCCCAGTTGCCGTACCCCTGCTGCACCGGCCGGCCCTCGGCACGATTGTGCGCCTCGATCTCCTCCGCGGTCATGAACGACTCGTAGAGGTGGCCGGAGGCGGTGAGCCGATCGATCACGTCCTGATAGATCGCGCCGCGCTGCGACTGGCGGTACGGCTCGTCGGGGCCGCCTTTCAGCACGCCCTCGTCCCAGTCGAGGCCGAGCCAGGTGAGCGCGTCGACGATCTGGTCGAACGACTGCTCGCTGTCGCGGGCGGCATCGGTGTCCTCGATGCGGAACACGAACGCGCCGCCGGCGTGCCGAGCCTGCGCCCAGTTGAACAGCGCGGTTCTGACCAGGCCGACGTGGGGCAGGCCGGTGGGTGACGGGCAGAAGCGCACGCGGACGTCGGAGCCCGTGGCGTTCGTGAACGGATGGGCGATCGGCATGGCGATAGACGAGTCTACCGAGCGGCCGCGACCGGTCTCAGGCGAACACGACGACGAGCGATGCGACCGCGATCAGCGCCCAGGCACCGAGGCCCGCGGCGGCGGTACGGGCACCCGTCCCGGCCAACTGCCGGAACCGGATGCCGGAGCCGAGACCGAACAGCGCCATGCCGAGCAGCACGGTCTGCAGCACCTGCGCGACGTCGAGCACCGCCTGCGGCAGGGGCAGGAGACTGCGCACCAGCACCGAGACGACGAACCCCGCGACGAACAGCGGGAGGATCGGCGCCCTCGTCCCCTCCTGCGCACCGCGCAGCCGGAGGACGAGGCCGGTCCCGGCGACCAGCGGGGCGAGCAGCAGCACTCGGAGCAGCTTCACCACGATCGCGACGGCGAGCGCGCCGCTCCCCCACTGCTGCGCGGTCGCCACGACCTGGCCCACGTCGTGCACGCTCGCCCCGGTCCACCGGCCGAACGCCTCCGTCGACAGGTGGGCCGCTCCGGCGACGACCGGCAGCACGACGATGGCGAGCGTGCCGCAGAGGGTGACGAGTGCGACGGGCCGGGACTGCTCCTTCGCGTCGCTCCTCGTCACCGCGGCCATCGCGCCGATCGCGGATGCGCCGCAGATCGCGAACCCGGCAGCGAGCAGGATCGGCTCCCGCCCCGGCAGTCGGGCGAGGCGGGCGATCCCGTACGTGCCGGCGAAGGCGACCGCGGTCACGAGCACCACCGTGACGACCGTGGGCCACCCGAGGCGGACGACATCGGCGAGCACCAGCTGGAGGCCGAGCAGCACCACCCCGATTCGGAGGCATCGCCGTGCGGCCGTGGCGATCCCCGGCGCGAGCGGGCCGTCGAGCCACCGGGTCGCCGCGGGCACCTGTCCGGCGGCCACACCGAGCACGACGCAGACCGTGAGCTGCGGCACCGCGGGGACGAGCAGGTGGAGGAGGAAGCCCGCGCCGACCGCGAGCAGCGCGATCGCGAGCCCCGCGATCACCCGCGGTTTCTGACCGGGTTCACGAGCCGGCCGATGCCGCCGATCTCGATCTCGACCCGGTTGCCCGCGACGATGTCGAGCTGCCCGGACGAGCTGCCGGTGAGGATCAGGTCGCCGGGGAGCAGCGTCCAGACGTCGGAGACGATCTCGACGATCTCCGGGATCGACAGCACGAGGTCGCGGGTGTGCCCGCTCGAGCGCTCCTGCCCGTCGACGAGCGTGCGGATCGGCACGCCGCGCGGGTCGATCTCGGTCTCGATGAACGGGCCGATCGGGCAGAACGTGTCGTAGCCCTTGCCCCGCGCCCACTGCCCGTCGTCGAGCATCTGGTCGAGCGCCGTGACGTCGTTCGCGATCGTGTAGCCGAAGATGACCTGATCGGCGTCCTCCGCGCGCACCCGCTTCGCGACCGCGCCGATCACGATGGCGAGCTCGCCCTCGTGGATGATCCGACCGGCTACCGGCGGCAGCTGGATCGAATCGTTCGGGCCGATCACCGCGGTGTTCGGCTTCAGGAAGATCACCGGCTCGGTCGCCGATCCCGGCGGCAGCAGCCCTTCGATGCCGGCGGAGTTCAGGCCGATGCCGACGATCTTCGACCGCGGGATCACCGGCGCGAGCAGCTTGGCCTCGGCCAGCGGCACCCGCTCCCCCGTCGTCTCGAACCCCTGGAACATCGGGTCGCCCGCGACGACGACCAGGTCCTCGTCGTCCACGATGCCGAACTGCGGGTCGCTGCCCCCTGAGGTGAACCGCGCGATCTTCACCCCGAGACCCTACCGAGGCCCCTGCCGTCGCTAGCGGGGCCC
>NZ_CAXTHO010000042.1:4376-20637 GCF_964244015.1 uncultured Amnibacterium sp.
CATCGCCTGATGAGGGGCAGAATCAGCGCATGCCCGAGATGCCGGAGGTCCATGCCCTCGCCGACGACCTCGCCGCACGGCTCGTCGGGCACGCCATCGCCCGGTTCGACGTCTCGGCGATCTCGGCGCTGAAGACGTTCGACCCGCCAGCCTCCGCCGTGATCGGCGAGACGGTGCGCGACGTGACGCACTTCGGCAAATTCCTCGACATCGATCTCGGCGACCTGCACCTCGTGATCCACCTCGCGAAAGCGGGCTGGATCCGGTGGTTCGATGTCCTGCCGACCGCACGCAACCGCACGATCGCCGCGCGGATCGCGCTCGACGACGGCTCCGGCGTCTCCATCACCGAGGCCGGCACGAAGAAGTCCCTCGCGATCTCGGTCGTCAGGAGCCCGCTCGACGTGCCTCGGCTCGCCACCCTCGGTCCGGACCCGCTGGCGGACGCGTTCACGGAGGAGCGGTTCGCCGAGGTGCTGGCCGCGGCCGGGCGCGCTCAGATCAAGGGCGTGCTGCGCGACCAGGCGCGGATCGCCGGGATCGGCAACGCGTACTCGGACGAGATCCTGCACGTCGCGAAGATGTCGCCGTTCAAACCGGCTGCGATGCCGCAGGAGGACGTGCACCGCCTCTACGACGCGATGCGGTCCACGCTGGCCGACGCGATCCGCCGCTCCGAGGGCCTGCACATGGCGGACCTGAAGGGCGAGAAGAAGGCGGGCATGCGCGTGCACGGCCGCACCGGCGAGGCCTGCCCGGTCTGCGGCGACACCGTGCGCCAGGTGCGCTTCGCGGACAACTCGCTCCAGTACTGCCCGACCTGCCAGACCGGCGGCAAGCCCCTGGCCGACCGTGCGCTCTCCCGGCTGGGCATCACCGTCTGAGCCTGCGCGGATCCGGAGAAATCCTCCGACACCCCATGTTCGAGCGCTCGAACACGGGGTGTCGCGCAGGATCTCCGGATCCGCGCACGATGTCCGGATCCGGGAGTCAGGCGAGCTTGTGCATCCAGCCGTGATGGTCGGGGCGGCGGCCGTACTGGATGCCGGTCAGCTCGTCGCGGAGGCTCAGGGTCAGCGCACCCGGCTCGGCGTCCGGCGCACCGATCTCGAAGTCCTTCGTCTTCAGCCGGCCGATCGGGGTGATGACCGCGGCGGTGCCGCAGGCGAACGCCTCCACGATCTCGCCGGACTCGACCCCGGCGCGCCACTCGTCGACCGTGAA
Organism: uncultured Amnibacterium sp.; assembly: GCF_964244015.1. NCBI lineage: Bacteria > Bacillati > Actinomycetota > Actinomycetes > Micrococcales > Microbacteriaceae > Amnibacterium > uncultured Amnibacterium sp. The sequence goes on from NZ_CAXTHO010000042.1 coordinate 5,601, forward strand.
GCGGCGCTCCTCGACGACGTGACCGCGCTCCTCCGCGAGGCGGATGACGCTCGAGCGCGTGATCCCCTCGAGGATCGTGCCGAGCGCCGGGGTCACGATCCGGCCGTCCCGGTAGACGAAGAACACGTTCATGCCGCCGAGCTCTTCGACGTAGGTGCGCTCCTCCGAATCGAGGAACAGCACCTGCTGGCAGCCCTGCTCGTACGCCTCCGCCTGCGGCAGCAGACTCGCGGCGTAGTTGCCGCCGGTCTTCGCCGCACCCATGCCGCCGCGCCCGGCCCGCGAGTAGTCCTCGGACAGCCAGATCGACACCGGCGCGATACCGCCGGAGAAGTAGGCGCCGGCCGGCGACGCGATCACGTGGAAGTCGACGCCGTGCGCGGGCCTGACACCGAGGAACGCCTCGGAGGCGATCATGAACGGCCGGAGGTAGAGGCTCGTCTCGGGAGCGCCGGGGACCCAGTCCTTATCGATCCGCACGAGGTGCTCGATCGCCGCGACGAACGCGGACTCGGGCAGCTCGGGCAGCGCGAGGCGGCGCGCGGACCGCTGCATCCGCTCAGCGTTCGCCCCGGGGCGGAAGGCCCAGACCGAGCCGTCGGCCCAGCGGTACGCCTTCAGCCCCTCGAAGATCTCCTGCGCGTAGTGCAGCACCGCAGCGGCCGGGTCGAGGATCAGCGGCCCGTAGGGCTGCACGACCGCGTCGTGCCAGCCCTCCGCCTCCGACCAGGCGATCGAGACCATGTGGTCGGTGAAGTACCTGCCGAACCCGGGGTCGGCGAGCATCGCCTCCCGCTCGGCGTCGGCGCGGCGGGCAGGCGACGGCGTCGTGTCGAACTCGAGCGCGAACGGGGCGGCTGCTGTGGTGGTGGTCATCGATGCTCCAGGGAGGCGAGTGCGGTGCGGACCGCGGTGCCGATCTCGGCCGTCGTCCTGGCCGAGGATCCTCGGGAGGCGAGGTCCGCGGTGACTGCGGCCGTGATCCTGCCGGCCGCCGCGGTCAGGCCGAGGTGGTCCAGCAGCAGCGCGGTGGAGAGGATGGCGGCCGTCGGGTCGGCCTTCCCGGTGCCGGCGATGTCCGGCGCCGAGCCGTGGACCGGCTCGAACATCGAGGGGAAGGCGCCGCTCGGGTTGATGTTCCCCGAGGCCGCGAGACCGATGCCGCCGCTGATCGCGCCGGCCAGATCGGTCAGGATGTCGCCGAAGAGGTTGTCCGTGACGACGACGTCGAACCTACCAGGGTCGGTGACCAGGAAGATCGTGGCCGCGTCGACGTGGAGGTAATCGACCGCGACCTCCGGGAACTCCGCCCCCACCGCGTCGACGACGCGCTTCCAGAGCGAGCCGGCGAAGGTGAGCACGTTCGTCTTGTGCACGAGCGTCAGGTGACCTCGCCGCTCGGCCGCCTTCGCGTAGGCGTAGCGGACAACCCGCTCGACGCCGTAGGCGGTGTTGACGCTGACCTCGTTCGCGACCTCGGCGGACGTCCCGACCCGGATCGCGCCGCCGTTGCCGACGTAGGGCCCCTCGGTCCCCTCGCGGACGACGACGAAGTCGATCTCGCCCGGGTTCCTGAGCGGGCTCTCGACGCCGGGCCACAGCACCGTCGGCCGCAGGTTGACGTAGTGGTCGAGGGCGGAGCGTAGCTTCAGCAGCAGCCCGCGCTCGATGTTCGCGTCCTTCAGGCGGGGGTCGCCCGGGGTCCCGCCGACCGCGCCGAGCAGGATCGCGTCGTGCGCGGCGATCGCGGCCAGCTCGTCGTCGGGCAGCACGTCCCCGGTCTCGAGGAAGCGGGCGGCGCCGAGCGAGAACTCGGTCGTCTCGACGACGGCCTCGTCACCGACCGCAGCGGCGAGTACCGCGAGCGCCTCTGCGACGACCTCGGGCCCGATGCCGTCGCCGCCGATGACCGCGAGTCGGATCGTGCGGGTCACAGGCGCTCCTCTCCATGCGTAGGCCTCCAGGCTACAAGCGGTCCGTTTTGAAGGAGATCCTGCGCCGCACGCGCAGGATCTCCTTCAAAACGGAACGGTCAGTCGGCGACGCGGTTCGCGTCGTCCACGGTCACGCCCTCGAGGAAGGCGCCGCGCGGGATGACCTTGCCGCGGAAGAACTCGGGGTTGCGGGACCACCAGACGAACATCAGCACGAAGCCGGCGAGCAGGCCGACGACCCCGACGACGCCGACCGCGCCGACACCGAAGATCGTGACGTTCTCGCCGTCCGCGCTCTGCAGCCAGTCCACGGCGGAGTACGAGATCAGCCCGTACACGAAGACCACGGCCAGGAACCCGAACCCGAGGAACGGCATCAGCCCACGGAACACGAAGTTGCGGACGCTCCTGAACAGCGTGTTCCGGTAGAACCACACGCACGCGATCCCGGTCAGGCCGTAGTAGAACGCGATCATCAGGCCGAGGGACTCGATCAGCGCTTCGAGCAGATCGGGGCTGATGAGGGTGAACGCCAGGAAGAACACGATCGAGACGATCCCCATCCCGATCGTCGACCACGTCGGCGTCAGATAGCGGGGGTGGATCCGGGCGAAGTGGCTGGGCAACGCCTTGTGCGCGGCCATCGAGAGGCTCGTCCTCGCGGTCGGCAGGATCGTGGTCTGCGTGGAGGCGGACGCGGAGGTGAGGATCGTCGCCGCGAACAGGATCTGCAGCACGACGCCGATCCCGCCGCCGCCGAACACCTCCGGGGCCATCGTGCTGAACACGTCGCTCGCGTTGTCCGGGTTGCCGAGCCCGATCCCCTTCGTGCCGACGCCGGCGAAGGAGACGGTCGCGATGGTGACGAGCAGGTAGGTACCGAGCAGCAGCAGCGTCGACGTGACCGCGGCGCGGCCAGGGGTCCTGCCCGGGTCCTTGGTCTCCTCGTTCACGGCGACGGCGCTGTCCCAGCCCCAGTAGATGAAGATCGCCGTGAGCACCGCCGGCGCGAACGCATCCGCGAAGCTCATGCCGAAGGGGTTGAGCCAGCTCAGGTCGAACCCGACCGAGTAGCTCTCGCCGTGACCGGTGGCCACCTTGACGATCGCGATGACCGCGAACGCCAGCAGGAGGACCATCTCGAACCCGAGCAGCCCGTACTGCAACCGCGCGGAGATCTCGATGCCGCGGTAGCAGATCGACGTCATCACGACGATCCACAGCACGCCGACCAGCGTCGACGCCCAGATGTCGTCGCTGAGCGCCGCGACCTCCGGCAGCCCGAACCCGCCGACGAACACGAACGTGTACTGCCCTGCGATGTAGGCGAGGTTCGCCATCACGATGATGTCGGCGATGATGATGCCCCAGCCGCCCATCCAGCCGGTCACGGAGCCGAACGCCCGGGACGCCCAGGTGAACGTGGTGCCGCAGTCGGGATCCGCCTCGTTCAGCTCCTTGTACGCCTGTGCGATGAAGTACATCGGGATGAACGCGACCAGGATGATCGCCGGCGACTTCAGCCCGGCGAGCAGGCCGCCGCCCGAGGCGACGATGAAGCCCAGGCTCGCCGCGAGGCTGTAGGCCGGGGCGGTGGAGGCCGTCGCGACGACGACGCTGCCCACCAGGCCGATCGCGCCCTTCTTCAGCCCCTTGTCCCCTGCCACCGAGTCCGCGGCGACGGTGGTGATGAGCGGGTCCGACACGGGCGCCTCCGTCCAGCGGCCGGACGCGTCATCGGGTCCGGCCATCGAGATCTGAGCGGGAGCCTAGACCCGAGCGCGTTTCGGCCGGATCCCGGGGTCAGGAGGCAGGACGACCGCCGGTTCCGACCGGCGGCGCGTCATCCGGCGACGAGATCGATGGCGGTGAGGTGCGATGCGTCGATCCGCGCGCGGATGTCGTCGAGCACGTCCTCCGAGGCCTCGGAGTCGATCGTCAGCACGCTGAGCGCGGTGCCGCCGGCGACGTCGCGCGCGATCTGCATCGCCGCGATGTTCACGCCGGCCGCACCGAACGCGGCGCCGTACTGCGCGACGATGCCCGGGCGGTCCGTGTAGGTGAAGACGACGTGGTGGTCCGCGAGCGCCACCTCGACGTCGTAGCCCTCCACCTCGGTGAGCTTCGCGATCTGCTTCGGCCCGGTCAGGGTGCCGGACACGGAATGCGTCGCGCCCGTGGTCGTCGCACCCCTCAGGCTGATGACGTTGCGGTAGTCGCTGCTCGCCGGGTCGGTGACCAGGCGCACCTGGATGCCTCGCTGCTCCGCGAGCAGCGGCGCGTTGACGTAGGAGACGTTCTCGGTGAGCGTGCGCACGAACAGACCCTTGAGGGCGGCGAGCTTCAGCACGCTCACGTCGTACTCGCTGAGGTCGCCGCGCACCTCGACGTCGAGGCTCGCGATGGGACCGTCCGCGAGCGCCGCGAACACCTGGCCGAGCTTCTCGACCAGCGGGATGCCGGGGCGCACGTAGGGGTCGATGACGCCGCCGGCGACGTTGACCGCGTCGGGCACGAGCTCGCCGCCGAGTGCGAGGCGGACGCTCTTCGCCACGGCGACGCCCGCCTTCTCCTGCGCTTCGTCGGTGGAGGCGCCGAGGTGGGGGGTGACCTGCAGGTTCGGCTGCGCGATCAGCGCCGTGGTCGTGGGCGGCTCGGCGGTGAACACGTCGAGCGCCGCACCGGCGATCAGGCGTGCGGCGAGCGCGCGCTCGAGCGCCGCCTCGTCGATGATCCCGCCGCGGCTGGCGTTGACGATGCGCAGGGCGGGCTTCGCGACCGCGAACTCGGGATCGCCGATGAGCCCCGTCGTCTCCGGCGTCTTCGGGATGTGGACCGTGATGAAGTCCGCGGCGCGCATCAGGTCGTCGAGGCTCAGCAGCTGGACGCCGAGCTGCTGCGCGCGGGCCGGCGTGACATACGGGTCGTAGGCGACGAGCGTCACGCCGAACGGCGCGAGACGCTGCGCGACGAGGGTGCCGATGCGGCCGAGCCCGACGATGCCGACCGTCTTCTCGTACAGCTCGACGCCGGTGAACCTCGAGCGCTGCCACTCCCCCGCCTTCAGCGACGCGTGCGCCTCGGGCAGGTGCCGCGCGAGGCCCAGGAGGTGGGCGATCGCGAGCTCGGCGGCGGAGACGATGTTCGAGGTCGGCGCGTTCACGACCATGACGCCCGCGGTGGTGGCGGCGGGGATGTCGACGTTGTCGAGTCCGACGCCCGCACGGGCGACGACCTTCAGGCGCGTGCCGGCGGCGATCGCCTCCGCGTCGACCCGGGTGGCGGAGCGCACCAGCAGCGCGTCGGCGTCGGCCAGCGCGGCGAGCAGGGCGGGACGGTCCGTGCCGTCCACATCGCGGACGTCGAAGTCGGGTCCGAGCGCGGCGACGGTGGCGGGCGAGAGCTGCTCGGCGATCAGCACGACGGGTTTCGGCACGGTCCGGAAGCCTACCGAGCGCGGCGCACCCCGTTCCGCCGCACCGTCACGGGACGGGGCTGGGCCCGCGTTCACGGATCAGGGGATCCGGCGGCCTCCGGCCTGCCGGATCCCCTGATCCGTGAACACCTAGCTCGTCAGTGGGCGCGGAAGACCTGCAGCAGGTCCGCGAAGAGCGGGTGGCCCGGCTCGATGCCCGTGATCATCGTGACGGCGGCGTCGGGCTCCTCGTCGCGCAGGATCCGCTGCAGCTCGACGCTCTCGGCGTCGTCCGGCACGTCGAAGCGGAGCGCGTCGGCGATGCTGCGCAGGATGGCGTCGCGGGCCAGGCCGCGTTCCGCCAGCTGCGACGCCGGCCCGATGAATCGCTCGTTGCGGCTCAGCTTCCGCAGGGGGCCGCGGCCGACGCGCTCGACGGTGTCGGGCAGCTCCGGGTTCGACAGCCGCCCCAGGATCTTCTTCCCGTACGCCTCCTGCTCCGAGACGTCCAGGCCGAACTTCGCGACGAGCAGCGAACGGGTCTCGCCGATCGCGGCCTCCACCTCCGCGCGGATGCCGGGTTCGGTGATCGCGTCGGTGATCGAGTGGATGCCGTGCGCGAAGCCGTGGTACGCAGCGGTCGCGTGACCGGTGTTGACGGTGAAGAGCTTCCGCTCGATGAAGGGCGCCAGGTCGTCGACCCAGTGCACGCCGACGATCTCGGGCGGCTCGCCACCGAACGGGCTGCTGTCGATGACCCACTCGAAGAACGGCTCGAGCACCACGTCGAGGCCCGCGTCGGGCGCCTGCGCCGGGACGATCCGGTCGATCGCGGTGTTCGCGAACACGGCGATCGCGTCGAGACGATCGGCGTCCACCTCCGGCAGCGCGGCCCGCACGTCCGCCTCGAGCAGGCTCGTCGCGTTGATGGCGTTCTCGCACGCGAAGACCGCGAGCCGGGTCCCCGCGATCGCGTCCTCGCCGCTCTCGATCCGCTGCTCGATGCCGCGCGCAATCACCGGCGCGACGAACGGCAGGATCCGCGGGCCGACCGCGGTGGTGACGATGTCGGCGGTGGCGATCTCGCCGATGAGCCGCGCCTCGTCCGTCCGGCTGTTGATCGCCCGGAAGCCGGTGACGACCGTGGTCTTCCCGCCGGCACCGATCTCGGTGACGGAGTACGCGTCGGCGGCGTCGAGCGCGTCGATCAGGGCGTCCGCGACGTCGGCGAACACCACCTCGTAGCCGCTCTCGTGCAGCAGCTCCCCCACGAATCCGCGACCGATGTTCCCCGCGCCGAAGTGGACCGCTTTCATGCCCCCGACGCTAGCGCGTGCACTCCGGCAGGGGCTCCGAGCGTCAGAGCGCCCCGACGATCGACAGGAAGAACGCGAGCTGGCTGAGCGACAGCGCTTCGGAGGCGCAGAGCGCCAGCACCATGACGAGCGCGAAGGCGACCGCGGATCGCTGCCGGCCCAGCAGCACGGCGGCGGCGTACGCGACGATCGGGATCGCGATGCCGAGCAGCAGCACGACCCACGCCGTGGCGGTGAGCTGCTCCCCCAGCACGTTCGCCAGACCCAGCCAGGCGACGAGGTTGGACACCGCGCCGTAGCCCTGCCAGAGGAACCCGAGCAGGAACAGCACCGCCACGAGAACCTTCGGACCCCGCCGCGGGGCGCCCTGTGCGAGCACGTGGACGGTCATGCCGCGGCCAGCACTGCGGGCCACGGGACGAGCAGCACCGCACCGAGCACCAGCAGCGCGAGCCGCCGGGACGGCAGCCGGACGCGCCACGCGACGATCACGAACCACACCACCGGTGCAGCGACGGCGAGCACCCGGCCGGCGACGTTCAGCACGAAGGAGGCGACCTCGAGGGGGGTGCCCCTGCCGACGGTGATCGAGGCGGCGATCTCCAGCTCGAACGCGCTCCGGATCCAGAACGCCGTCTCGATGACCGCGATGCCGCCCAGGATCCCGATCACGAGCAGCGCGAAGCCGCCGCCCGAGTCCGGGCCGTCGCCGCTCGGCCGGTCGTCGATCAGCGGCGCAGCGGGGCGCTTCGGCTGGGCGAGCGCGTCGTCGCCGTCCCAGCTGAAGGCGTCGTCATCGGTCGGATCGGTCATCGTCGGCGCCTCACGCGTCCGTGATGCGGAGCACGAGCTCGCCCGGCCCGGTGCCGCGTGCGAGCAGCCGCTCGACCGCGCGGTACGCCCGGAACTGCAGCCCGTACTTCCTCCGGTGGCCCGCGAGCAGCCGGTGCTGCTCGGCCGGATCGGTCACGAGCTCCGCCGTGCCGCGCGCGACCGGGGCTCCTGGCAGGACGCGGCCGCGCATCGTGCACGCGCGCAGCTCGACCCGCGGGTCCCGGCGGAGGCGCTTCGCCTTGCCCGATCCTGCACCGGTCACGACGATCAGCGCGTCCTGCTCCTCCGCGATCCAGACGGCGGTCGCGACCCCGACCCCCGTCCGGCGGAACGTGGTGAGGGAGACGTAGCGGGAGCGCCCCGCGGCGAGCAGCTCGGGACTCATCCGCTCACGGTACGCGGATCGATGCGATTGGCTGGCGCGCATGAGTCCCCGCGTCGTCCTCCGCCCGCTGCTCGCCGCCGGGTTCGCCGGCATTGGTGTTGCGCACTTCGTACCGGCCATCGCGACGGGGATGGCGGCGATGATCCCGCCGGAGATCACGCACCGCAGCCCGGTCGGTGGGAAGGCGCTCGTGCGCATCACGGGCGTGTGCGAGCTCGCCGGCGCCGCCGGGCTGCTGATCCGGCCTGTGCGGCCGGCTGCCGCGACGGCCCTGGTCGTGTTCCTGGCCGCGGTGTTCCCCGCGAACGCGTACGCGGCCCGGAACCCCGAGCGGTTCGGCGCCGTCGCCGTGCCGCTGAAGCCCCGAGCCGCGGCTCAGGTGCTGCTCGCCGCGCTCATCGTCCTGGCGGTGTGACCACGGCGCAGTGATTCGCCTCAGCTGGTGAAGCGCGCCACCACCGGCGCCAGGTCGGCGGTACGGATCGGGACCTCGCGGACCGACCTGCCCGGGTACGGCGCCTCGATCATGGTGCCGTCGCCCGAGTACACCGCCACGTGGTAGAAATCGCCGCTGCCGTAGAACAGCAGGTCACCCGGCTGCGCCTCGCTGTACGGCACGAGCAGGCCCGTGCTGCGCGCCAGCTCGTACTGCACGTTGACGCCGTGGCCGCCGATGTCCCGACCGGTCGACGCGAACGCGCTCATGGTCAGGCCCGAGCAGTCCCACGAGCCGGGGCCGGCGGCGCCGAACACGTAGGGCTCGCCGATCTGCGCACGTGCGAAGGCGACCACCGTGGCGGCGACGGAGGCGTCCGACGGCAGGTCGGCGTACGCCTGCACGTTCACGGCGTTCGAGCCGGGCGACCGCTTCTCCTCCGCCTGCGCGACGAGCAGTCGTGCGGCGTCGGACGCCTTCTCAGCGGCTCGATAGAGCTCCTTCGCCTCCTCCTCCTCCGAGGCCACGCGCTGGACGGCGAGCGACGCCTGCTGCTGCAGGTCGTCCGCCTGAGCCTGGTCGCGCTTCGCGTCGGAGGCGAGCTCGCTGGTGTCCGAGGTGAGCTCGGTCATCCGGCTGAGGTGGTACAGCACCTCGGTGGCGCCGTTGCCGGAGAGCAGCACCTCGGTCGTCTGACCGAGGGAGCCACCGGTCCGAGCGAGCTGCGCGGCGACCGCGGCGGCGCGGGCACGGGATCGCTCCGCGACGAGTGCCGCCTGGTCGGCCGCGGTGCCGAGCGCCGTCGCCTGCGTCTGCGCAGCCGCCGTCCTGTGCTTCGCGGCGAGGTACGCCTCGTCCGCCTGCTCCGCGGTCTTGCCCGCGGCTCTCGCCTGCAGCCGGAGCGTGTGGATGCAGCTGGTCAGGGCCTTCCCGGACAGCGCGCTGATGTCCTTGCACGTCGCGCTCGCAGCGGATGCGGTGGTCAGTCCCGAGGCGGCGATGATGCCGGCGACGGCTGCCGTGATGGTGAGTCCTGCGATGTTCCGGGCGTGGATGGGCACGGATGGTCCTCCTGTGGTCGCATCGCGATCACCGTGGGGTACGGCGTCACAGCCCGTCGGAGCGCACGAGGTGGAGGGGTAGGTGGTGTGTGCAGTGGGACGACGGGGTGGTCGCGATGTCGCGGTCGGCAAGGTGGGGTGGCCGATCGCGGGTGAACGTAGCAGCGATGAGGGCCGTACGCACATCCAGGGTGTTATCGGACCGTGATCTGTGTACGGCGTGTCGATCCCGGTACGGGTGATCCCGATGCGGTATTGCCCTGGAATACCCGGTCACAGCGAGGATTGCGCCGTGCGCCGCCACGGGGAAGACGGGCCTGCGGGCGTCCCGGCTCGCTTCCGCGCTCCGGAAGGAGCGTCAGCCGAAGTGCGCGACCTGCGCGACGAGATCGCCGGTGCGGACGGGCGCACCCCGGACGGTCGCACCGGGATACGGCGCTTCGAGCATGAGGCCGTTCCCGGCGTAGATCGTGACGTGGTACATGTCGCCGCCGCCGCCCGTGTAGAACAGCAGATCGCCGGGCTTCGCGTCGGCGATGGGCACCAGATCGCCCTGCGCCTTCGCCGTCTCGTACTGGTTCGTCGCGGAGTGGGTCCCGATCGAGACGCCGGCCTTCGCGTAGGCCGTCAGCGTCAGCCCTGAGCAGTCGTAGGAGTCGGGCCCTGCCGCAGCGAAGACATAGGGCTTGCCGATCTGCGACATCGCGAACCGGACGACCTGCGCGCCGACGCCGGTGCCGGTCGGGGCGGTGCCGCCCGTGGGGAGGCACTCGCTGACGGGGGCGCTGCCGACCGAGCCGCAGACCGCGGCGTCGCTGCCGTTCTGGGTGAGCAGCGCGCGCTGCTCGTCGAGCGCAGCGTCGACCTCCTTCTTCGCGGAGGCCGCCTCGTTCTTCGCCTTCGCGGATTCGGTCGCCGCCTTCTGCGCGGCGATCGTCGCGGCGTCGGAGCGGTCGGAGGCGATCCCCTCGAGGCGCGTGGCCTCCGCCTGGTCCGCCTCCGCCTGGGCGAAGAGCAGATGGGACTGAGCGGTGAGCTGGCTCGACGTCGAGAGCCCGCCGAGCACGCCCTGTGCGGTCCGACCGTTCAGCATGAGGTCGAGCGGCAGCGTGCCGATGTCCGTGCGGGCCAGCTGCGCGGCGGCGGCTGAGGCGCGGGCGCGGGACTGGAGCGCCGTGTCCGTCGCGGCGACCGCGGCGGCGCTCGCATCGGCGAGCTGGTTCGCGGCGGTGTCCGCTGCCGTCTGCGCGTCGTTCGCACGCTCAGCGGCCTTCTGCGCGACCTTGCCGGTGGCTTCGGCGTCGCGCTGCAGCGCGACGATACGGGCGGCGAGCTGCTGAGCCGTCTTGTCCGTCGTCGAGGTGGTCGGCGACGTGGCGGGCTGCGGCGAGTCCGCCTGGGCGATTCCCGGTGCACCGGCGACCAGCACGGCCGTGAGCACCGCGGCGATCAGACCGCCTGCTGGGATCCGTCCGGTCATCGTCGCTCTCCCGCGGGCGACTCAGCACGAACGTCGGTCCGCGCGCGCAACCCGGTGCTCGCATGTGCTCATCGGTCGACGGTCGGGTGGCCGCCGATTCTTCGACGGTAGCAACGCCGCCGACGAGCACGACGCACCGGGGCAGATGCGACGGATTCCGGCCCGGATCAGGTACGAGCATGTACGCCGATGCATTCCCTGAGAGCACCCACAGCACATTCTCCGTTTTGTAGGAATGTCCTTCCTACACAACGGAGAGTGCGCCTCACCGGCTAGCGAGCGACGGAGCCGTCGGTGTAGTCGTCGTCGTTCTTGCTCCAGGCGAAGAGGGCGCGCAGCTCGCGGCCGGTCGCCTCGATCGGGTGCTCCTCGCCCTTCTTGCGCAGCGCGAGGAACTCCGGGGCGCCGGCGTCCTGGTCGGCGATGAAGCGCTCCGCGAAGGCGCCGGACTGGATGTCGTTCAGCACCGCCTTCATGTTGTCCTTCACGTGCGGGTCGATGACGCGCGGGCCGGAGACGTAGTCGCCGTACTCGGCGGTGTCGCTGACGGACCACCGCTGCTTGGCGATGCCGCCCTCCCACATCAGGTCGACGATGAGCTTCAGCTCGTGCAGCACCTCGAAGTAGGCGATCTGCGGCTGGTAGCCGGCCTCGACGAGGGTCTCGAACCCGTACTGGACGAGCTGCGAGGTGCCGCCGCAGAGCACGGCCTGCTCACCGAACAGGTCGGTCTCGGTCTCCTCGGTGAACGTGGTCTTGATCCCGCCGGCGCGCAGGCCGCCGATCGCACGGGCGTACGACCAGGTCAGATCCCACGCCGCGCCGGTGGCGTCCTGCTCGACCGCGGCGATGATCGGCACGCCGCGTCCCGCCTCGAACTCGCGGCGCACGGTGTGGCCGGGGCCCTTCGGGGCGACCATGACGACGTCGACGCCCTTGGGGGCGGTGATGTAGCCGAAGCGGATGTTGAAGCCGTGGCCGAAGAGGATCGCGTTGCCGTCGACGAGGTTCGGGGCGATGTCGTCCGCGTACAGGTGGCGCTGCACCTGGTCGGGGGCGAGGATCACGATCACGTCGGCCCACTGCGCCGCCTCGGCGGGGGTGTGCACGCGGAACCCGGCGTCCTCCGCCTTGCCGCGGCTCTTCGAGCCCTCCTTCAGGCCGACGACGACCTCGACGCCGGAGTCGCGGAGGTTCAGCGCGTGCGCGTGGCCCTGGCTGCCGTAGCCGATGACGGCGACCTTCTTGCTCTGGATGATGGAGAGATCGGCGTCGGAGTCGTAGACGATGTCGGTCATTCGGGGTTCTCCTTCTTCTCCGCGCTTCAGGAGCGCGGGATGCGTTCGGTGATGGACTTGGGGCCGCGGCCCATGGCCAGCAGGCCGGACTGCGCCAGCTCGCGGATGCCGTACTGCTCGAGCATCTTCAGCAGACCGGCGGTGCGCTGGCTGCCGGCGACGAGCTCGATGACCAGCGCCTCCGGGGTCACATCGACGACCTGGGCGCGGAACAGCTCGACGATCTCGAGGACCTGCGGTCGCGTCGCGGAGTCGACCTTGACCTTGACCAGCACGTGCTCGTGCAGCACGGACTGCTCCACCTCGAGCTCGACGATCTTGATCACGTTGATCAGCTTGTTCAGCTGCTTCGTGACCTGCTCGAGCGGCAGCAGCTCGACATCGACGACCACGGTGATGCGGGACAGGCCCGGCACCTCGCACTGACCCACGGCGAGCGACTCGATGTTGAAGCCGCGGCGGGCGAACAGCCCGGCGACACGGGTGAGCAGTCCCGGCTTGTCCTCGACGAGCAGGGAGAGGACGTGCCGGCTCACCGCTCGCCCGGACCCGTCTGCGCGGCACCGGTCTCGTCGATCGGCAGCGCCAGGTACGGGTCCTGCCCGTCGGAGCCCTCGTCGTCGTCCCAGCTCGGCGCGTGGTCGCGCGCGTACTGGACGCCAGAGTTGCTGACACCCTGCGGGACCATCGGCCACACCATGGCGTCCGCGGACACGACGAAGTCGATGACGACGGGCCGGTCGTTCGTCTCGATGGCGAGGCGGATCGCCGCGTCGACGTCCTCCTTCTTCTCCACCCGGATGCCGAGGGCGCCGTACGCGTCCGCGAGCTTCACGAAGTCGGGGACGCGGGCGGTGCCGTGCCCGGTGTTCAGGTGGGTGTTGGAGTAGCGGCCGTCGTAGAACAGGGTCTGCCACTGGCGGACCATGCCGAGCGACGAGTTGTTGATGATCGCGACCTTGATCGGGATCTGGTTGATGACGCAGGTCGCGAGTTCCTGGTTCGTCATCTGGAAGCAGCCGTCGCCGTCGATCGCCCAGACCACGCGGTCCGGCTGCGACACCTTCGCGCCCATCGCGGCGGGCACGCCGTAGCCCATGGTGCCGGCGCCTCCCGAGTTCAACCAGGCGTTCGGCCGCTCGTACTTGATGAACTGCGCCGCCCACATCTGGTGCTGGCCGACGCCGGAGGCATAGACCGCCTCCGGTCCGGAGAGCTCGCCGATGCGGGTGATCACGTGCTGCGGCGACAGCTGTCCGTCATCGGGCTCGCTGTAGCCGAGCGGGAACTCGCGCTGCAAGGATCGGAGGCGTTCCCACCACGCGGCGTAGGGAGTGGATTCGTCGGGCTGCGCGCCGAGGTCGCGGAACGCGCTCGCCAGGTCCGCGAGCACCTCCTTCGCGTCGCCGACGATGGGCACCTCGGCGAGGCGGATCTTGCCGATCTCCGCAGGGTCGATGTCGATGTGCACGACCTTCGCGCCGGGCGCGAACAGCGACGCCTTGCCGGTCACGCGGTCGTCGAACCGCGCGCCGATCGCGATCAGCAGGTCGGCCTCCTGCAGCGCCAGCACGGCCGGCACCGTGCCGTGCATGCCCGGCATGCCGAGGTTCGACGGGTGGCTGTCCGGCAGAGCGCCCCGCGCCATCAGCGTCGTGACGGCGGGCGCGCCGGTGAGGTCGGCCAGCGCACGCAGCTCCTCGCTCGCGCCGGCCCGGATGACGCCGCCGCCGACGTAGAGCACGGGGCGCTTCGCGGCCGCGAGCAGCTGCGCGGCGATCTGCACCTGCTTGCCGTGCACCTTCGCGATCGGCCGGTAGCCGGGCAGGTCGAGCTTGATCGGCCAGACGAACGGCGCGGTCTCCTGCTGGGCGTCCTTCGTGATGTCCACGAGCACGGGGCCGGGCCGGCCGGTGGAGGCGATGTGGTAGGCGGAGGCGATCGCCAGCGGGATGTCCGCCGCCTGCTTCACGAGGAAGGAGTGCTTCGTGATCGGCATCGTGATGCCGACGATGTCCGCCTCCTGGAACGCGTCCGTGCCCATCAGCGTCGAGAACACCTGGCCGGTGATCGCGAGCAGCGGCACCGAGTCCATGTAGGCGTCCGCGATCGCGGTGACGAGGTTCGTCGCACCGGGGCCGGAGGTGGCGATCGCGACGCCGACCCTCCCGGACGCTGCGGCATAGCCCTCGGCGGCGTGACCCGCGCCCTGCTCGTGCCGAACGAGGATGTGCCGGATCTTGTCGGTGTCCATCAGCGGGTCGTAGACCGGCAGGATCGCGCCGCCCGGCAAGCCGAACACGTCGGTGACACCGAGCAGCTCGAGCGTGCGGACGACGGCCTGCGCGCCGGTGATCAGCTCGGGCTCGGGAGCGCGGGTGGCGTGCTGGTCGCCGCCGGTCGCGCGCGCGGGCGAGCGCACGGCGGAGGGCAACGGGGTGGTGGGAGAGGACATCGGAATCCTTGGAGGAGAGTCGGATCGGTCCGCGCGTCAGCCGGTGACGGCGCCGACGGCGGCGGACTGCACGAGCTTCGAGTACTTGGCGAGCACGCCCCGGGTGTAGCGGGGCGGCAGGGGCGCCCAGCCGGCTCGGCGGGCTTCGAGTTCGTCCTGGTCGACGAGTAGGTCGAGCGTGCGGGCCGCGATGTCGACCCGTATCGGGTCGCCGTCACGCAGGAAGGCGATGGGACCTGCGTCCACCGCTTCCGGTGCGATGTGGCCGATGCACAGGCCGGTTGTGCCGCCCGAGAATCTGCCGTCGGTGAGCAAGAGTACATCCTTGCCGAGACCGGCCCCCTTGATCGCCGCGGTGATGGCGAGCATCTCGCGCATCCCGGGGCCGCCCTTCGGGCCCTCGTAGCGGATGACGACCACGTC
>NZ_CAXTHO010000043.1:0-20254 GCF_964244015.1 uncultured Amnibacterium sp.
GTGACCCTCGCCGTCTTCGGAGCCGTGCGTCCCCGGACGAACGTCGCGGCGCCCACCCCGGCGCCGTCGGCGATGCTCGAGCCGCCGTACATCCCCGACGACTGCAGCCCAGCGGCGGTCGCGCCGTTCGAGTGCGGCACCTACCGGTCCGTCTACGGCGCCCCGGCGGTCACCGGCGACACCGGTGGGCCCGCGAAGGATCCCCTGTCGATCTCGTTCTCGACGATCCACGGCGTGCTGTACCTGACCGCGCGGAGCGAGAGCTGCTTCGCGGCCGGGGTCCCGGTCCGCTACGACGGGAATCGGCTCAC
The DNA here is from genome assembly GCF_964244015.1 of uncultured Amnibacterium sp. NCBI lineage: Bacteria > Bacillati > Actinomycetota > Actinomycetes > Micrococcales > Microbacteriaceae > Amnibacterium > uncultured Amnibacterium sp. Next base: position 312 of record NZ_CAXTHO010000043.1, read on the forward strand.
GCTCGCCGGGCGGCTGCTCGTGGGCCAGGCCGCCGGCTGCACGGGCGCAGGTACGAACGACGCGAAGCACTGGGCGAACGCGTTCCTGCGCGGGCCGATGCGGATCGACGCCTCGGGCGGCGGTCTGGCGTTCGACACCGACACCGCGATGGTGACGTTCCGGTACCAGGGCGCAGCGGGGATCGGCGAGCAGCAGCTGCCGCGGAACGACGCGACGTGCGTCGCCGCGCACGTGCAGCCGTTCTCCTGCGCCACCTATCGGTCGACCGGCGGAACGGGGACGCTGTCGTTCCTCGCCGCTCACCCCTACACGTTGCGCTTCCAGCACATCAACGGCGAGCTGACCGCGGAGCTCGGCGGCGACTGCAACAGCCTGAGCGTGATCCTCCAGCCTGACACCCACACGGTCTTCGCGATCCCTGCAGGCTCGACGCTCGTCGGCTGTGTCAAGGAGCGAGGTGACCGTGACAACGCAATCGCGGCGTTCTTCCGAGGTGACATGACCGTGTCGACCACCGCGGACACGATCGTCTTCAGCTTGAACGGCTCCAGCGCCACCTTCAGCCGCTGACGGGGCCGACCGCTGCAAAGAGGACGGTGCGCACCGTCCTCTTTGCAGCTCAGGGCCCCGTTAGTGGGAGGAGCCGGCCGACTCGATCTCCGAGCGGTCGCCGCTCCACAGGGTGTGGAAGGTGCCCGGCTTGTCGATCCGGCCGTAGGTGTGCGCGCCGAAGAAGTCGCGCTGCGCCTGGATCAGCGCGGCCGGCAGCCGGTCCGAGGAGAGCGCGTCGTAGTAGGCGAGCGCGGAGGAGAAGCCCGGCACCGGCACGCCCGACAGCGCAGCGGTCGACACGACGCGGCGCCAGGCCGCCTCGCCGTCCGCGATGATCTTCGCGAAGTACTCGTCCGCGAGCAGCGTCGGCAGCTCGGGGTTGCGCTCGTACGCCTCGACGATCCGGTTCAGGAACCGCGCGCGGATGATGCAGCCCGCGCGCCAGATCTTCGCGACGGCGCCCTTGTCGATGGTCCAGCCGTACTGCTCGGCGCCGGCGATGATGATGTCGAAGCCCTGCGCGTACGCGACGACCTTGGAGGCGTAGAGCGCGGCGCGCACGTCGTCCTCGAACCCGTCCGGCTTCGGCACCGGCGTCGGCCGGCCCTTCTCGATCGCGCGGACGGCCTCCCGCTGCTTCGGCTTGCTCGACACGGCGCGCGCGAAGACGGCCTCGCCGATGCCGGAGACCGGGATGCCCAGGCCGACCGCGTTCTGCACGGTCCAGACCCCGGTGCCCTTCGAGCCCGCCTGGTCGAGGATCAGGTCGACGAGCGGCGTGCCGGTCGCGGCGTCCTGCTGCCGCAGCACCTCCGCGGTGATCTCGATCAGGTACGACTCGAGGTCGCCCTGGTTCCACTCGTCGAACACGTCCGCGAGCGCCGGGGTGTCGTGGTTGCCGACGCGGCGGAGGAGGTCGTACGCCTCCGCGATCAACTGCATGTCGGCGTACTCGATGCCGTTGTGGACCATCTTCACGAAGTGGCCCGCGCCGTCGTGGCCGATGTGCGTGACGCACGGCTCGCCCTCCGCCTCCGCGGCGATGGACTCGAGGATCGGCTTCAGCCGCGTCCACGCGTCGTCGGAGCCGCCCGGCATGATCGACGGCCCGTTCAGCGCGCCCTCCTCCCCGCCGGAGATGCCCGTGCCGGCGAAGTTGAGGTTCCGGTCGCGCAGGTCCTTCTCGCGGCGGATGGTGTCGAGGAAGTTCGCGTTGCCGCCGTCGACGATGATGTCGCCGGGCTCGAAGCGGTCCGCCAGCTGGTCGATGACGGCGTCGGTGCCACGGCCCGCCTGGACCATGATGATCGCGACGCGCGGCTTCTTCAGGCTCGCGACGAAGTCCCCGATGTCGTGGCTGGGGACGAACTCGCCCTCCGAGCCGTGCTCGCGGATCAGGTCGTCCGTCTTCGCGTCGGTGCGGTTGTAGACCGCCGTCACGTTGCCGTGGTGGGCGAGGTTCCTCGCCAGGTTCGATCCCATGACCGCCATACCGACGACCCCGATGTCGGCGACGCCGACCTGCTGCTCGCTCATGCCCCGAGGCTATCGCCGGAGGACCGGGGTCAGCCTGGGCCTCCTACGCTCGCCCAATGACCGAACGACGCCTGCGCGCGGTGGCGGCGACGCCCCTTTCCGAGGACCTCGCGGAGCGCATCCGTGCCGCCGAACCCCGCCTCGACCTCATCGTCGAGCAGGACCTCCTCCCTCCGCAGCAGCATCCCGGCGACCACGGCGGCGACCCGGCGTTCGCGCGGTCGGCGGCGGACGAGCGGCGGTTCGAGCAGCTGGTCGACTCTGCGGAGGTGCTCTACGGCATCCCGGGGGAGCAGCCGGCCCAGCTCGCGAGGACCCTGCGCGCGAACCCGGCGCTGGAGTGGGTGCAGCTGATGCCCGCGGGTGGCGGCGGGCAGGTGAAGGGCGCGGAGCTGACGCGGGAGGAGCTCGACCGGGTCCACTTCACGACCACCGCGGGCGTCCACGCCGTGCCGCTCGCGGAGTGGAGCGAGTTCGGGCTGCTCGCCGGGTTCAAGTCGCTGCCCCGGTTGCAGGAGGCGCAGCGCGCGCACGAGTGGGTCGAGTCCCGCTGGGTGATGCGCCGACTCGAGGGCAGCCGCGTGCTGGTCGTCGGCCTCGGGTCGATCGGCCGGCTGGTCGCCAAGCGCCTCGCTCCTCAGGGCGTGCGCGTGGCCGGCACGAGCCGTCGCGACGTGGAGGTGGAGGGGGTCGAGGAGGTCATCCACCCGCGTGATCTCGTCGCGCGCATCGGCGACTTCGACGGGATCGTCGTGACGCTGCCCGGCACGGACGAGACCCGCCACCTCGTGGGCGCGGAGGCGCTCGCCGCGACCAGGCCGGGCGTCACGATCGTCAACGTCGGCCGCGGAACCGTCATCGACCAGGAGGCGCTGACCCGCCACCTCCGCACCGGCCGCGTCGGCTTCGCGGCGCTGGACGTGACGGATCCCGAGCCGCTGCCTGCGGATTCGCCGCTGTGGGACCTGCCGAACGTGCTGATCAGCCCGCACACGGCGGCGCTGAGCGACCGGGAGGACGCCCTGATCGCGGACCTCTTCGCCCGCAACGCGACGAAGTACCTGGACGGGGAACCGCTGATCAACCCGGTGAACACCCACGAGTTCTACTGAGCACTTTTCGCGGATCAGGCTCGTTTCGCCAACACGCCGTTCCAGGCGGCGCATGCGGCGGCGTGTTCGGAATCCAGCCTGATCCGCGAAAAGATGAGCCCATGTCGATGCTGCCGCTCGTCATCATGGGGGTGTCGGGGTCCGGGAAGACGACCGTCGCGGAGGCGCTCGCCGCGCGGATCGAGGGCGGGGTCGCGCTCGACGCCGACGACCTGCACTCCGAGGCGAACACGGCCAAGATGCACGCCGGCATCCCGCTGACCGACCTCGACCGTGCGCCGTGGCTGGCGGCGGTGGGCCGCGCGATGGCCGACGAGACCCGCGCGGGCCGGGTGCCGGTGATGGCCTGCTCGGCGCTGAAGCGCGCCTACCGCCTCCGGATCCTCGCGGAGGAGCCGGGCGCCCTGTTCGTGCTGCTGGACGTGGACCGCGAGGAGCTCGACCGGCGCGTGCACGCGCGGCAGGGCCACTTCATGCCGCCCTCCCTCCTGGACTCGCAGCTCGCGACGCTCGAGCCGCTGGCTCCCGACGAGCCCGGCTTCACCATCGCCATCACGCACGCCGACACCGACGTGGCCGAGACCGTCCTCGCGAGGGTGCTCGCCGCGCACTGAGGCCGCCTCCACTCAGGAGGGGCGGACGCGCCGACTCGGCGGGCGACTCCGGACGTTCCGGGCGACAACGGACGCCCGGAACGTCCGGAAGCGCCCGCCTCCGCTCGCTCGCGCACCGCGGCGTCCGCGCGCGGCGAGGCCGAAGGTTGCGTCGTGTGTCGCTCCGACGTGCGCGAAGCGTCGTGCCCTCGCTACCTTCGCCGGTCGGGTCGAGGCAGCACCGCCTCACAGCACTGCCCACCTGACGGATCGGAGTCCCCTTGTCCCTGCGTACCCTCCGCCTGCCCGCAGGCGCCGCGCTTCTCGCGTCCGCCGCGCTCGTCCTCGCCGGCTGCTCCGGCACCGGCACCGGCGCCTCCGGCTCCTCCGGCAGCGCATCGACCGGCACGAAGAAGGCCGTGAACATCGCGCTGGTCCGCCAGCTGAGCACCGGCGACTTCTACGAGCAGTACCTCTCCGGTGCGCAGGCGGAGGCGAAGAAGCTCGGTGTGAACCTCTCGACCTTCAGCGCCGACGGCGACAACGCCAAGCAGGCCACGCAGCTGCAGCAGGCGACCGCGGCGAAGCCCGGCGCGATCATCGTCGACCACGGCTTCACCGACTCGCTCAAGGCCCCGGTCGCGGCAGCCATCGCCGCGAAGATCCCGATCGTCTCGTTCGACGTCGACACGGGCAGCACGGACGTCACGACGGTCGACCAGTCGGACGCGACGATCGCGAAGGACATCACCGACAAGCTCGTCAGCGACACCGGCGGGAGCGCGGAGGTCATCTACGCGTACGTCGCCGGCTACGCGCCGCTCGACAAGCGCGACGCCGTCTGGAAGACGGTGAAGGCCGCGAACACCGGTCTCAAGCAGGTCGCGCAGGTCGGTGTCGTCAACGCCTCCACCGCCGCGCAGACGGCCGACCAGGTCAAGGCGGCGCTGCAGGCGCACCCCGGCGTGACCGCGATCCTCGCCCCCTACGACGAGTTCGCGAAGGGCGCGGTCCAGGCCGTCAACGAGTTGAAGCTGAACGACACGGTCAAGGTCTACGGCGCCGACATCTCCAACGCGGACATCTCGGTGATCACGAAGAGCGGCAGCCCGTGGGTCGCGACCGCGGCCACCGACCCGGCGAACGTCGGCGCGGTCTCCGTCCGTGCCGCGTACCTCAGGGCGACCGGCGGCACCGTCGACGCCGCCATCGAGGTCCCGCCTGCCCTGATCACGCAGGACGTGCTGCGCAGCAAGAGCATCACCACGCTCGCCGGCCTCGCGGAGGCGTTCCCGGACCTCGAGACGCCCGACATCGCGGCGGTGCCGTGACATCTGAGCACCACCCCGTCGTCCTCGCGGTCCGCGAGGTCGGCAAACGCTTCGGGGAGACGACCGCGCTCAGCGGCGTCTCCCTCGAGGTGCGTGCGGGGGAGGTGCTGGGCCTCGTCGGCGCGAACGGCGCCGGCAAGTCGACTCTGACGAAGATCCTGTCCGGCACGGAGGCGCCGACCACGGGACACGTGGAGGTGCGGGGCCGTCGCGTCCGCCTCCAGAGCGCCGAGCAGGCCCGCGCCGCGGGCATCGAGACCGTGCACCAGGACGTGGACGCCGCGCTCGTGCCCGACGTGAGCGTCGCCGAGAACCTCGTGCTCCCGGCGCTGGTGACCGGCGCGCTCGGCCGGTTCCCGTCGCGCCGCCGGATCCGCGCGGAGGCGGAGCGCATCGCCGCCGGGCGCCTCGCGGGCATCGACCTGGACGCCACGGTGTCGGAACTCGGCGTCTCGGACCGCCAGCGGGTCCTGATCGCGCGCGGCCTCGCCTCCGACCCGACCGTGCTCGTCCTCGACGAGCCGACCGCGGCCCTGTCGGTCGACGAGCAGCAGGCGCTGCACGCGACCGTGCGCGCGCTCGCCGCGCAGGGCACCGCGATCGTCTTCATCACGCACCACCTCGGGGAGACCGTCGCCGTCTGCGACCGGGTCGTCGCACTCCGCGACGGCCGGGTCGCGGGCGAGTTCACCGCGCCGCTCGCGGCCGCCCGTCTCGCGCACGCGATCCTCGGCGGGCTGGAGGCGCCAGGCGCGCTGGGCGCGGCGGCGGCGACCGGCGGCGAGGTGGTGCTCGACGTCATCGGCGCGCAGGCGCGGCCGGGCGGCCCCCGCATCGACCTCACCGTGCGCCGCGGCGAGGTCCTCGGCATCACCGGTCTGCTCGGCGCCGGCAAGACGGAGCTGCTCGAGCAGCTGGCCGGCGTCCGCCCGATCGAGGCGGGCGTGATCTCGATCGACGGCGCGCCCTTCCGGCCGGCGCACCCCGGCGCGGCGATCGAGGCCGGCGTCGGCTTCGTGCCCGAGGACCGCGCCCGCGCCGCGGAGCTGCCGGGCTGGACGGTCGCCGACTCGCTGACGCTGCCCGACCTCCGCCGCTACCGGCGCGGCGCGCTCCTCAGCAGGAGGGCGGAGGACCGGGCGACGTCGGACCTCATCCGCACCCTCGGCGTCGTCTGCTCCGGTCCGCGCGCGGCGATCGAGTCGCTCTCCGGTGGCAACCGCCAGAAGGTCGTCGTCGGCCGCTGGTTCGCCGCAGGCTCCCGCCTCCTGGTGCTCGACGAGCCGTTCCGCGGCGTCGACATCGGGGCCCGCGCCGACATCGCCCGCCTCGTCCGCGGCGTCGACGCGGCCGCCACGGTCGTGGCATCCTCGGATCCGGAGGAGATCCTCGAGGTCGCCGACCGTGTGCTGGTGATGGCCGACGGCGGCGTCGTCGGCGAGGTCGACCCCCGGACCGTGGACGCCGAGACCCTCGCCGACCTGATGACGCGGGCCGTGCACCCGCCGGCCGTACCCGTGGAGGAGCGCGCATGACCCGCCTCGCCGAGCCGGCCACCGCTCCGGGCGACGTGCTGCCTCCGGCCCGCACGCCCGATCCGGGGAGGCGGACCGTGCTGTCCCGCGTCCGCGACGCGGTGTTCCGCTACGGCCTGCTGATCCTGCTCGTGGCGCTGATCGTGGTGTTCGCGCTGACGCAGCCGGCGTTCTTCACCGTCTTCAACCTGCTGAGCATCCTGCTGTCGGTCGCGGTCGTGGCGATCGTCGCGCTCGGGGTCACGGTGTCGATGACGGTCGACGGCTTCGACCTGTCCGTCGGCGCGAACGTGAGCCTCACGGTCATGGTGACCGCCGCGAGCCTCGTCTACTGGGGCCTCGGTCCGGTGCTGTCCACCATCGTCGGCCTCGCGACGGGCCTCGCGGTCGGCCTGGTCAACGGCCTGCTCATCGTCGTCGCGCGGGTCCCGGACATGCTCGCGACGCTCGGCACGATGTTCGTGTTCGCGGGCGGCTCCCTCCTGATCACCGCCGGGCAGTCGATCGCGGACGGCTCCGGGTACAGCGGCGCCCCACCCCGCGGTTCGTTCACGGACGCGTTCACCTGGATCGGCCAGGGCGACGTGCTCGGCGTGCCCGTCCCGGTGATCGTGCTCGTCGTCGTGACCGTCACCGTGATCGTCTTCCTCGCCAGGACCCGCACCGGGCGGCTGCTGCGCGCGGTCGGCGGGAACCGGGAGGCGGCCCGCCTCGCGGGTGCGCGCGTCGGCCGGCTGCGGGTGCTCGCGTACGTGATCAGCGGGCTGCTCGCCGGGATCGGCGGCGTGATCCTCGCGTCCCGCACCGGCCGCGGCGACGTGAACGTCGGCGCCGACTACCTCCTGCAGGCCGTCTCCGCGTCGCTGATCGGCTTCGCGGTGCTCGGCGCGAACCGGCCGAACGCGTTCGGCACGGTCGTCGGCGCGATCTTCGTCGGCGTCGTGCTGAACGGCTTGACGATGTTCAACGTGCAGACCTACGGGCAGGACTTCGTGCAGGGCCTCCTGCTCGTCGGCGCCCTGATCGTCAGCTTCTCCGCACTGTTCAACAGGAGGGCCCGCCGGTGAGCGTCGAGCTGCTCGAGGCGGCGACGGTCCCCGCCTACCTCACCGCGCACCCGGATCTCGCCGGCGGTGTCGACCCGGCTACCGCGCAGGTGCGGGAGGTCGGCGACGGCAACCTGAACCTCGTGTTCATCGCGGAGGACGCCGCGGGCGCCTCCGTCGTGCTGAAGCAGTCGCTGCCCTACGTGCGCACCGACCACTCGTGGGCCGTGCCGCAGGATCGGATCTTCGCGGAGGCGCGGGGCTACGAGGCCGCGGCCCGCACGTCGCCGGGGTCGACGCCGCGGTTCTTCGGGCTGGACGTCGACCGGCGCCTGATCGCGATCGAGGACCTGTCGGCCTGGGCGGTCTGGCGCAGCGCGCTGAACGAGGGCCGGATCACGCCGGGTGCCGGTGCGGACCTCGGCCGGTACGTCGCGCGCCTCGCGTTCGGCACGTCCGCCTTCGGCGCCTCCGCTGCGGAGGTGCGCGCCGGCGCGGCAGGGGCGCTGAACATCGAGCTCTGCCGGATCACCGAGGATCTCGTGTTCACCGAGCCGTTCCGCGACCACGAGCACAACGGCTGGGACGAGGCGGTGACGCCGGCGGTGCTCGCGCTCCGCGACGACGCGGTGCTGGCGGAGGTCGCGGAGCTGAAGTGGCGCTTCCTGACCGCGGCGGAGGGGCGCATCCACGGCGACCTGCACACCGGCAGCGTCTTCGTGGCGCCGTCTGGAACGGACGGGATCGTCGCGAAGGCGTTCGACCTCGAGTTCGGCGTGTACGGGCCGATCGCGTTCGACCTCGGCGCCCTGTTCGGCAACTTCCTGCTCGCCGGGTCCCGGGCCGCGGCGCTCGATCACGCTCCCGAGTTCCGGGACTGGGTGGCAGGCCTCATCGGCGAGACCTGGGACGCGTTCGAGGCCGAGTTCCGGCACCTCTGGCCGCAGCGCGTCGATCCGGCGTTCACGGACGCGTTCCTCGAGTCGTGGCTGACCGAGACCTGGCACCGCGCGGTCGGCTTCGGCGGGATCAAGGCGGCGCGGCGGATCGTCGGCTGGGCGAAGGTGTCGGACATCCAGACGCTCGACGAGGAGGCCCGCGTCCAGGCGGCCGGATCCGCGCTCACCGCCGCGCGCGGCTGGATCACGGAGCGGCACGGCATCGCGGACCCCGCGGCGCTCGCAGCGTTCACGAGGGAGGCGGTGGCGTCATGGCGGTGAGCGCCGTCGAGAGCATCGCGTGGACCGGTGACCGCCTCACCGTGCTGGATCAGCGGCGCGTGCCGGACGAGACGGTCTTCCTCGAGCTGCGCACGATCGACGGTGTCATCGAGGCGATCGCGTCGCTCGCGGTGCGCGGGGCGAACGTGCTCGGCTCTGCGGGCGCGTTCGGCTACGTGCTCGGGGTGCGCGCCGGGCTGCTGCCGGAGGACGCCGCGGCCCGGGTGATCGCCGCCCGGCCGACCGCGGTGAACCTCCGCGTCGCCGTCCAGCTCGCCCATGCCGCGCAGCTGCGCGGCGAGGACCCGCTCGACGTCGCGCTCGCGCTGCTGGCCGAGGACCGCGACGCCTGCGCGACGATCGGGCAGCTCGGCCGGCAGGAGCTCGCCGGCGCCTCCCGCCTCCTCACCCACTGCAACACCGGCGCGCTCGCGACCACCGGCCGCGGCACGGCGCTCGGCATCGTCTACGCCAAGGCCGAGGCGGGGGAGCCGGTCGAGGTCGTCGCGACCGAGACCCGGCCGCTGCGGCAGGGAGCCCGCCTCACGGTCTGGGAGCTGCAGGAAGCGGGGATCCCCGTCACGCTCATCGTCGACGCCGCGGCCGCCGCCGCGCTGACCGCCGGCCAGGTCGACGCGGTCGTCGTCGGCGCGGACCGGATCGCCGCGAACGGCGACACCGCGAACAAGATCGGCACCCTCGCCCTCGCGATCGCGGCGAAGCACGCCGGCATCCCCTTCTACGTCGCGGCGACGTGGAACGCGATCGATCCGAGCACGCCCGACGGCGCCGCGATCCCGATCGAGCTGCGCGGCGCCGCCGAGGTGATCGGCACCGGCGACGGCGCGCCCGCCGGGGACACCGCGGTCTGGAACCCGGCGTTCGACGTCACGCCCGCCTCGCTCATCACCGGGATCGTGACCGAGCGCGGTGTGCTGCACGCCCCGTTCGGCCCCGCGATCGCGGGGCTCGCCCGGTGACCGTCCGCGCCGTCTACGCGCTGACCGGTGACGTGCGGGACGCCCGATCGCGGGCCGAGGCGCTCGCGGTCGAGCAGAGCCACGAGTTCCCGCCCGACCTCGCGCCCGTGAAGGCCGCCCCCTCCAGAGCCCACGTGGTGGGGCTGGAGGAGCGGGGGCCCGACCTCGCGCTCGCGACCGTCGAGTTCCCGGACGACCTCGCCGGCGACGAGCTGACGCAGCTGATGGTGATGGTGTTCGGCAACTGCGCGCTGCTGCCCGGCGTGCGGCTGGTCGACCTGGATGTGCCGGCCGCTCTGGCTGCGGCGATGGGGGGCGGTCCGGCGCTCGGCGTGGAGGGGGTCCGGCGCGCGCTCGGGGTGCCCGACCGGCCGATCCTGGCGACCGCGCTGAAACCGGTCGGGCTGCCGACCGAGGACCTCGCGGGCCTGGCGCGGCAGTTCGCCGAGGGCGGCATCGACCTGATCAAGGACGACCAGGGCCTCGGGAACCAGCGCTGGGCGCCCTACGCCGAGCGCGTGCCGCGCATCGCCGAGGCGGTCGCTGCGGGGAACGCGGTCTCGGGTCACAGCGCCCGCTACCTGCCGTGCTTCGACGCACCGCCCGAGCTGGTGGAGGAGCGCCTGAGGATCGCGCTCGACGCCGGCGCGGGCGGCCTGCTCGTCGTCCCGGGCGTCGGCGGTCTGCCGCTGCTGCGGTGGCTCGCGCGGAACACCCCCGACGACTTCGTGCTGCTGGCGCACCCGGCGCTGCTCGGCAGCCTCGCGGTCTCGCCGACCTCGGGCATCGCGCCCGGGGTGCTGTACGGGTCGCTGCTGCGGCTGGCCGGCGCAGACGCCGCGATCTTCCCCTCCTACGGCGGGCGCTTCAGCTTCACGCAGGACGAGTGCCGGGCGATCGCCGACGGCTGCGCGGGCCCGTTCGCCGGGCTGCCCGCGTCGCTGCCGACACCCGGCGGCGGCATGAGCCCCGACCGCGTGCCCGAGCTGGTCGACTTCTACGGCCGCGACGTCGTGCTGCTCATCGGCGGCGAGCTGCACCGCGGAGGCGACCCCCGAGGATCCAGCGAGCGCTTCCGCGCCCTCGTGGAATCCGTCGTCTGACGTTTCATCTTTACGGAGTTCTGGCGCGGCGGAGCCCGCCAGAACTCCGTAAAGATGAAAAGTGCTCGCTCAGCGGCGGATGAAGGCCGCGACCTCCGGGTCGGCGCTGAGCGTCGCGAACTGGTCCGCGTCCGGGAGCACCGGGCGGTCGCGGTCGAGCGGGACGATGCACTGGAAGCCCAGCGGCTCGTCGCCGGTGGCGCGGAACTGGTGCCAGGCCCATGCGGGTACGAACACGAGGTCGTGCTGCGCCAGGGGGATCACGCGGTCCTGCACGAGCGCGGCGCCGGACCCGCGCATCACGATCACCTGGTGCGTGTGCTCGTGGTGCTCGAGCGTGCTCCAGCCGCCGGGCGCGACCTCGAAGTAGCGCACCTCCACGCCCTGGCCGTCGCCGGCGCCGAACAGCACCCGGCGGGTCACCCCGCGGAACGTCGTGTCGTGCTCCTTGTACACGAGCTCGTCGACGCCCTCCCAGCGGTACGGCTCGGGCTGGCCCCGGAGGGCCTCGCGCACCTCGCTCATGTCGCTCATGCCTCCGATCATGGGCCGTGTCGCCGCTTCCGGCGACCTCGGCGACCTCGGACGTCACCGAACCCGGTACGGAGCCGGGAATCCGGGCCGCCGGCGTCCGGTATGCTCTCTCGCTGGACTTCGGCGAGGGTTGCGGCAGGTCTGCCGCGGCCGTGATCGACGCAGGGCGCCCATGACCGGGCTACTGCGGCACCGCCGATCGTATTCGAGCGGGTCGCCTGGCGGCCCCACGTGGAGGGACCAGCATGGCTGAGAAGATCGCCGCCGAGGCGCGCACGACGTTCGGCAAGGGCGCTGCGCGCAAGCTGCGCGCATCAGGCCGCATCCCGGCCGTCGTCTACGGGCACGGCACCGACCCGGTGCACATCTCGCTCCCGGCGCACGAGACGGGGCTGATCATCCGCCGCGCGAACTCGGTCCTCGACCTCGACCTCGCCGGCGGTGCCCTGATGGCGCTCGTCAAGGACGTGCAGCGCGACCCGGTGCGCCAGATCATCGAGCACCTCGACCTGATCATCGTCCGCACGGGCGAGCAGGTCGAGGTCGACGTGCCGATCCTCCTCGAGGGCGAATCCGCCCCGGGCACCGTCGCCACCCTCGACACCCAGACCCTGCTGCTCAAGGTCCTCGCGACCGCGATCCCGCAGCACGTGATCGTCAGCGTCCAGGGCCTCGAGGACGGCGCGCACATCACCGCCGCCGACGTCGAGCTGCCGGAGGGCGCGGAGCTCGCGGCGGATCCGGAGCTGCTCATCATCGGCGTCCAGCTCGAGGCGGCCGAGGAGTCGCTCGAGAACGAGGCCGCCGCGTCCGAGACGGTCTCCAGCGCCTCCTGACCCGCGGGCGAGATCCGACCGGTGGACGCCGATGCATGACGACGTCTGGCTCGTCGTCGGGCTCGGCAACCCCGGTCCCCAGTACGCGGGCAACCGGCACAACGTCGGCCGGATGGTCGTCGACGAGCTGGCCGCCCGCTTCGGCGCCCGGTACTCCCGGCACAAGACCGGTGCCGGCGTCGCGGAGGGGCGGGACCGGCCCGGCGGCACCAGGTTCGTGCTGGCCGCGCCGCAGACCTACATGAACGAGTCGGGCCGCCCGGTCGGCGCGCTCGCGAAGTTCTACTCGCTCCCTCCGGAGCGGCTGATCGTCGTGCACGACGAGCTCGACATCCCGTTCGGCGACCTGCGGCTGAAGACCGGAGGGGGCCACGGCGGCCACAACGGCGTGCGCGACATCGCGCTCGTGCTGGGCAGCCCCGAGTTCCCGCGGGTCCGCGTCGGCATCGGCAGGCCGCCAGGCCGCCAGGCCGCGGCGGACTTCGTGCTGCGGGACTTCACCCCGACGGAGCGCACGGAGCTGCCCCTCCTGATCGGCGACGCCGCCGACGCGGTCGTCGACCTGGCCGACCTGGGCATCGACGCGGCGCAGCAGCGCTGGAACGCCCCCCGCGCCGCCCGCTGAGCCCTTCCGTTTTGAAGGAGCTTCGGCGGCGAAGCCCCCGAATCTCCTTCAAAACGGAATCGCCAGGCGAGCCCGGCCTGCCGGGGTGCGCTCGTCCAGCCGCGGACCGGTAGACCAGTGCCATGGCCGAGGCGCGCATCGCGATCGTGACCGGAGGCGGTTCCGGGGTCGGCGCGGCGTGCGCGACCGCGCTCGCGGAGGCGGGCTGGACCGTCGCGGTGCTCGGCAGGCGGCGGGAGCCCCTCGAACGGCTCGCCGCTGCGGTGGAGGGGATCCACGCGTTCCCCGCCGATGTGCGGGATCCGGCGGAGGTCGAGCGCGTCTTCGGCCAGGTGGTCGAACGCTTCGGCCGGCTCGACCTGCTGTTCAACAACGCCGGCCGCGGCGGTGCGCCGAAGCCGATCGACGAGGTCGACATCGACGAGTGGCGGCAGGTCGTCGACCTCAACGTCACCGGCACCTTCCTCTGCACCCGCGCCGCGTTCGGCATCATGCGGGGCCAGGACCCGCAGGGCGGCCGCATCGTCAACAACGGCTCGATCTCCGCGCAGGTGCCGCGCCCCCGCTCGATCGCCTACACGGCGACGAAGCACGCGGTGACGGGGATCACGAGGTCGACCTCGCTCGACGGCCGCGAGTTCGGGATCGCCGCCGGCCAGATCGACATCGGCAACGCGTCGACCGAGATGACCGCAGGGATGGCGGACGGCGCGCTGCAGGCCGACGGATCGACCCGCCCCGAGCCGACCTTCGCCGCCGCGGACGTGGGGGCGGCGCTCGTGTACATGGCGTCGCTGCCCCTGACGGCGAACGTGCAGTGGCTGACGGTGACGGCGACGACGATGCCCTACATCGGCAGGGGGTGACGGTGGCAGCGGCGCTCGCGCTCGACATCGGGGCGACGAAGCTCGCGGTCGCGCTCGTGGAGGCCGATGGCGGGATCCGCCGCATCGACCGCACCCCGACCCGCCGCGACGACGGACCCGGCGCGGTGCTCGACCGCCTCTTCGCGCTCGCCGACCGCGTCCTCGACGGCGTGCAGCCGGATGCGGTCGGCATCGCGTGCGGCGGCCCGCTCGACACCCGGGCGGGCGTGCTGCTCGGCCCCCTCCACCTGCCCGGCTGGGATCACGTCGAGATCGTCCGGATGGCGGAGGAGCGCTTCGGCGCGCCCGCGGTGCTCGCGAACGACGCCTCCGCGGGCGCGTGGGGCGAGTTCCGCGCGGGAGCGGCGAAGGACGCGGGCTCGGAGGTGTACCTGACCGTCTCGAGCGGGCTCGGCGGCGGCGCCGTGCTCGACGGCCGGCTGCTGGTCGGCGCGACCACGAACGGCGGCGAATTCGGCCACGTCTGCGTGCGGCCGGGCGGCCGACGCTGCACCTGCGGGCGGCTCGGCTGCGCGGAGGCGTACGTCGCCGGCACCCAGCTCGTCGAGCGGGCGCGGGAGGCGATGTCCGCCGGCCGCGTATCGGCGCTCGCAGGCGTGCAGGACCTCGATGCCGCCGCGATCGTGCGGTTCGCAGCCGACGACGACCTCGCCCGCGAGCTCTGGGCCGACGCCCTCGACTGCCTCGGGCAGGTCGTGACCGATCTCGTGAACGTGCTGGAACCGGAGGTGGTCGTGCTGGACGGTGGGTTGACGCGCGAGGACGCGCTCGTCGACGCGGTGCGGAGGACGGTGGCGGCGGATGCGATCGCGCCGATCCGCCGGGTCGTCCGCGTCGAGCGGGCGGCGCTCGGCGGCACGGCGCCCGCGGTGGGCGCCGGCCTCCTCGCCCTGGAGCACGCGGCATGACGGACGAGTCCGCCCCGCTCTCGAACGCCCCGCAGGGCTTCGAGCCCGCCGACGCCCCGTTCGTGCCGCGCCCCGCCGCCTCCCCGGACCGCGTGGTGCACATGATCGGCAACGCGCACCTCGACGTCGTCTGGCTGTGGCCGTGGCAGGAGGGCTACCAGGAGGCCCGTGCCACCTTCCGCAGCGTGCTCGACCGGATGGACGAGTACCCCGACTTCGTCTTCACCTGCGACCAGGTGCTCCTGCTCGCGTGGGTGGAGGAGCAGGATCCCGCCCTCTTCGAGCGCATCCGCGCCCGTGTCGCGGAGGGCCGCTGGATCAACACCGGCGGCTGGTGGGTCGAGCCGGACTGCAACCTGCCATGGGGCGAGTCGTTCGTCCGCCAGGGGCTCTACGGCCAGCGGTTCCTGCAGCAGCGGTTCGGGCGGCGCGCGACCGTCGCGATGAACGTCGACCCGTTCGGGCACGCGGCCACGCTGCCGCAAGTGTTCGCCGGCCAGGGCATGTCCGCCTACTGCTTCCTCCGCCCGATGGCGCACGAGAAGTCGCTGCCCGCCGCCCTGTTCCGCTGGCGCGGGCCGGACGGCACGGAGGTGCTCGGGTTCCGCATCCCGTTCGAGTACCAGTCCAGCCGCGAGGGCGTCGACCGCCACATCGAGAAGGCGCTCGCCGAGCACGACGAGGCGCTGCCCGAGACGATGGTCTTCTTCGGCGTCGGCAACCACGGCGGCGGCCCGACGGTCCGGCAGATCGAGACGATCCACCGGTTCGACCGGATGGGGTCGTTCGGGGCGCTGCCGCTGTCGGATCCGGAGGCGTATTTCGCCCGCGTCCGCGAGCTGGGCCTGGTGCCGGACCTGCCGGTGGCGGAGGGCGAGCTGCAGCACCACGCGCCCGGCTGCTACTCCGCCCACTCCGGCATCAAGCAGTGGCAGCGACGGGCGCAGGCGTCCGTGCTCGTCGCAGAGCGGTGGGCCGCCATCGCGGCGCTGACCCGCGGCGACGCGGTCCCGCGGGCGGATCTCGAGCGCGCCTGGAAGCAGGTGCTGCTGAACCAGGCGCACGACATCCTGCCGGGCTCCGCCATCGAGGCGGCGTTCGTGGACGCGCGCGACCAGCTGGGCGAGGCGATCTCGATCGCGAAGCGGATCACCGCCCGCGCCCACAACCGGATCGCGGCCGGTGTCGACGTCCCGCTCGACCCCTCCACGCAGCCCGTGCTCGTGTTCAACCACCACCCGTGGCCGGTGACGACGACGGTCGAGCTGCACCTCGGGTTCGGGCTGGAGGCGGACCCGTCGCGGGTGACCGCGGCGGACGGTACGCCCGTGCCGAGCCAGGGGATCTCCTCCCGCTCCCAGATCGGCAGGCGCACGGGCGCGGCGATCGCGTTCCGCGTCGACCTGCCGCCGCTCGGCGTCGCGCGGTACGCGCTGCACCTGCCGGCGGGCGGGTCCTTCGCCGCCGGCGCGGTCGCCAACCCGCCCGCGATGCCGGCGGTGGCAGCCCCGGAACCGGGACCGACCTCCGGCCCGTCGATGCTGTCGCACCTCGAACACGGGACCGTGCTCGAGAACGCCCTGCTGCGTGTCGTGGTCGACCATCGGACCGGCTGGCTGACGAGCCTTCTGGACAAGCGGACGGGCGCCGACCTCGTCGCAGGTGCGGCGGGCCCGCACCTGCAGGTGTGCGAGGACCCGACGGACACCTGGGGCCACCGGGTCGTCAGCTACGCGTGGCCGGGTGCCGAGATGCCGGTGACCCGCGTGCTCGTCCGCGAGGACGGCCCGCTTCGCGCGCAGATCAGGATCGAGCACCGCTGGCACGCCTCCACGCTCGCGGAGGACCTGATCCTCGAGGCGGACGCCGACGCCCTGCGGGTGCGGGTGGAGCTCGACTGGCACGAGCCGCTGCATCTGCTGAAGTGGCGGGTCCCGGTCGCGCTGCCGTCGCCGACCGGTCGCGTCGAGGTGCCGTTCGGTTCGGTCGAGCGCGCGGTCTCGGGTGCGGAGGAGCCGGGTCAGTCCTGGATCGACCTCTCGACCGACGCGGTCGGGATCGCCGTGCTGAACGACGCGAAGCACGGGTACGACCTGTCGCCCGCCACCGCTGACAGCGCTGCGAGCATCGGCATCACGGCGGTCCGCAGCCCGCCGTACGCCTGGCACGATCCGAGCGCCCTCGACCCCGACGGCGCCTACGCCTTCCACGACCAGGGCTTCCAGCGCTTCACCGTGCTCCTCGCCCCGCACGGGCCGGTGGACGTCCCCGACCTCCACCGCCGGGTCGCCGAGTTGAACCTGCGGCCGCGCGCGATGCTCGAGAGCTTCCACGAGGGCACCCTGCCGGGCCGCGTCTCGTGGGCGAGCGCCTCGCCGTCGTCGGTGCTCGTGACCGCGGTGAAGATCGGCGAGGACAGCGACGACCTGATCGTGCGCGCCGTCGAGACCTCCGGCAGCGCCGTGCAGGCCGTGATCGAGCTGCCGATCGTCGGCCGCATCATCCGCGCCGACCTCCCTCCGCACGCCCTGCGGACCTGGCGGGTGCCGCGCGATGGCGACCCGGTCGAGGTTGACCTGCTGGAGGAGGACCTGCCCTAGAAGGACCTGCCGTAGGAGCGAGCGGCGCTCAGCTGAGCGGGATGTGCTTCGCGGCGAAGAACGGGACGGGGTTGATCGCCACGTCGTTCACGTGCACCTCGAGGTGCAGGTGGCAGCCCGTCGCGGCGCCGGTCTGGCCGACCAGTCCGATGACCTGCCCGACCGACACGCGCTGGCCGACCGACACCAGGATCTGCGATTCGTGGGCGTAGCCGACCGCGATGCCGTCGCCGTGGTCGATCAGGATCCAGTTGCCGTATGTGCCCCAGTAGGTGGCGCTGGTGACGGTGCCCGAGGCGGCGGCGCGGATCGGGCGTCCGCACGGCGCCACGACGTCCTGGCCGCGGTGGAACAAGCTCACGCCCGGCACCGGCTGCACGAGCCGCGGGCCGAAGGAATCGCCGAGGCGACCCTGCACGGGCGTGATCCAGGAGGGAGGCGCGGCGACGGGCATCACGCCGGTTGCGGCGTCGGTCGTCGCCGACTCCGAGTCGACGTCCGAGCCGACCTGCATGTGCTGCACGCCGTCGACCGCGATGCCAGCGACGGGCGGCGCGTTCAGCGCCTCGCTGGCGAACGCCGGCAGCCCCCAGAGCACGCCGAGGGCGAGCACCGCGAGCGCGGCGAGGACGCCCTTCGGGCCGTGACGACGAGGCCGGGTGGGGGCGCACGTGTGCACGAACTCGGTGGGCGTCGGGGGCAGCGGGGTGGGCGCTGGGGCGAGCTGCGCGAATGGCCGCATCGCTCCCGGTCGCGCCGGTGAGACCTGTCCGAGCGACTGCGCGGGCCGAGGGGCGGCCGGCCGCTGCTGCGGGGGCCGAGGGGAGGCCGGCGGCTGCTGCGGGGGAGCGGGCGGAGTCCTGAGGCGGGATCGCACGGGGGGCTGCGACGACGGCCGCTGCCCCTCCGGCTGCCGCACGCCGGGGCGGGGCGCCGCGGGCCCGGGGTTCTGGCGCACGACCGGGATGCGCGCCGTGCCGGTGGGACCGGCGGCGGTCTCGCGCGTGCGGGCGACGGGGAGCTGGCCGGTGGAGGCGGTCCCGCTCGGCCGCGGGCGGGGCGTCGCCTGCCGGGGATCCTGCTGGCCGCTCGACTTCGGGTCCTTCGGCGGCCGGGGGCCGCGGAGCTCGCGCGGCGCCTGCCACGAGGTGCGTCGTCCGGGGTCCGCCTGCTGGCCGTCCCCCGTCGCATCCTCGTTCCAGTCCAGCGTGAGCCCCTTCCCCCGGTGCCGGAGCCCGCGGCGCCGACTCGAGGACGGTAGGCACCCCCCGAACCGGGGGCAGGGACCTCCGACGCGTGTCGGTGAACTTCCGGGGCGTGTCCCGCGTGTCTTCCGCTGAGCGGACGCCGCGCGCAGAGTCCCGCTCCGCGTCAGGCCAGGCCGAGCTGCTGCAGGATGCCGCGTTGGCCAGTCGAGCCCACCGCTCGACGCGCTTGCCGTCGACGATCCGCACCGGGATCAGGAGGGGAAGAGCGCGTCGAGCGTGTGCGTCATCGTGCCGCTGGCCGCGCGCCGCTCACGGGGCCGTCCGCTGCAATTCCTCCGGTGCGCACCGTCGGAATTGCAGCGGAGGGCCCCGGTAGCGAGGGGTCGGCGCCCTCGCGCGTCCGATGTCGGAGCCCTCCCTACACTTGGAACAGTGAGTCTCGGGGGTCTGCCACGTCTGCTTGGCTCAGCCGATTCGATGAGCGATGCACTGCTCGCCGCCTCCCGGCCGGCCGACTTCTCGGCGACGCCGGGCATGCACGCCCCGCTGATCGCCGCGCTGCTGCGCCGCCGACGCGAGCGCGGTGACGCGGATGCGCTGCTCGTCGTCACGGCGACGGAGCGGGAGGCGGACGCGCTCCGCAGCTCGTTCGAGTGCCTGCTGCCCGAGGCGGAGCTGCTCGACCTGCCCGCCTGGGAGACCCTGCCGCACGAGCGCCTCAGCCCCGGCGTCGAGACCGTGGGCCGCCGCCTCCACGCGATCCGTCGCATGCGCGTCTGGACGCCGGGCGACCCGCCGCTCGTGATCGTGGCCCCGGTCCGTGCGGCGCTGCAGCCGATCGTCGCCGGCCTCGCCGACGTCGAGCCGATCGAGCTGCGGCTGCGCCAGCGCGGCGTCGACCTGAACGTGATCGTCGAGCGGCTCGTCGCGCTGGCGTACAGCCGCGTCGACCTCGTCACCCGGCGGGGGGAGTTCGCGGTCCGCGGCGGCATCCTCGACGTCTTCTCGCCGATCGGCGAGCACCCGGTGCGGGTCGACTTCTTCGGCGACGAGGTCGATGGGCTGCGCGGCTTCTCGGTCGCCGACCAGCGCACGCTCGACGTGGCCGTCGACCACGTCGAGCTGGTACCGGCGCGCGAGCTGCTGCTCACCGAGCGCGTGCAGCAGCGGGCGCGCGAGCTGCAGCACGAGTTCCCGAACCTGGCCCAGATGCTCGCCAAGGTCGCGGAGGGCATCCCGGTGGAGGGGATGGAGTCGCTCGCCCCCGTGCTCGCCGACGGCCTGATCCCCGTCACGGAGTACCTGCCCGCGGGTGCCGCGGTGTGCGTGCTGTCAC
>NZ_CAXTHO010000044.1:0-20196 GCF_964244015.1 uncultured Amnibacterium sp.
GACGCGATCGCCGACCTGCTCGACCTGCACGTCGATGCGGCGCGGGAGGCGCAGACCCCGGCGGTGAAGCTCGTGCACTGGCTGATCGCCTTCCAGTTCGACGGCCGCCAGGACTTCTTCCAGATCGACCCCGTCGCCTACGCGCCCGCGCTGGGCGAGCAGGGGATGGCGCTGTACCGGGCGAAGCTCGTCGAGATCGAGGCGGCCCTCCCTCCGGAACGGCCGGCGGACGCGCCCTCGAGGTTCACGCTCAGCAGGTCGGATCCGGACGCCTACGCCCGGGAGGTGAAGGCGTCCCGCGAGCGGTTCCAGCTCGAGCACAACGCGCGCCGCCTGGCGGTGCTCGATCGGGACGTCGATGGGATCATCGCCACGCACCGCCGCGGCGGGACGGCGGTCTGGCTCGAGGACACGGCCAGGGCGCTGGAGGAGATCGAGCGGTCCGACCTCGCGATCGAGTGGGCCGGCACCGCGGCGCACGTCGACCTCGGCCGCCCGGCGCTGACGGCGTCCGAGTACTGGTGCGCGCTGCTCGGCGAGCACCGACCCGAGGCGCTGCCGGACGCCCGGCTCGAGGTGTTCCGCCGCTGGCCGACGGCGGCACACGCGACGAAGCTCGTCGCCGCGAGCGACGACTGGCCGGCGCTCGAGCCGGAGGTGCGGGAGACGCTGCGAGGCGTGCCGCCCGAAGCGGTGCTCTTCGCGCTCACCACCGACCCGCGCGAGGCGCTGGACCTGTACGACGAGCTCGGCGTCCGCGACCGCGCGGTCACCGAGCAGCTGGCCGCCGCGCTGGAGCCGGTCGACGCCGCGCGAGCGCTCCCGCTGCACCGCGACCTGGTGGAGATGGACCTCGTGAAGACCGACACGAGGATGTACCGGCCGGCCGCGAACCGACTCGTCCGGATGCGCAAGCTCGCCGAGGGCACCGCGCTGGCGGGTCCGGTCGACGACCTGATCGCGGGACTCCGCGCGAGGTATCCGCGCCGCTCGCGGATGCTGGCCGAGTTCGACCGGGCGCGCCTGCCCTGAGCCCGCCCCTCAGTGACTCTCCCGCCCGCCGCGGCAGGCGGACCAGTCACGCAGAGGCGGGTGAGTCCTGCTCTGTCCGCAGCTGTAGGACCAGCCGCAGCACGGACGTGACCGCCGCCGGGAGGTCCTCCTCCGATACGCCCTGGAAGGGCTCGTCGAACCGACGCTCCGGCGACACGACCGCTCGGATCCGACGGACCATCGCCGCGGGCAGCTCGTAGTCGGCGAAGGAGGCGAGCGCGTGACGGAGGGCGTCGGCCGCCCAGCCGTCCAGTGTCGGCAGCAGCCGGAGCGGCAGGTCGAGCAGCCCGCGTGCGTCACCGTCCTCGAACGGCGGGTCGATGACCTCGCGGTAGAGGACCACGTTCACGGCCATCAGCCCCGACGGCGTCGACTCGTCGACGACGGGGAGTGCGATGATCCGCCGCACGAGCTTCGCGGCTCGCTCCTCGTCGCCGGTGTCGAGGGCGGCGATCGCCTTCTCGGCGAGGTTGTCGCCCGCGGAGAGCCACGCTTCGGTCTCCGCGTTCCGCTGCTCACCGGCCGACCGCCGCGCGGGCCCGAGCGCGCGAGCGGTGTCGCGGTCCAGTTCCCGCTGGATCGCCTCGAGGTAGTCGTCAGCCATGCTTCGACCGTAGGCGCTCGTGACACGGTCTCGACGATGGCGCGGACGCCGAGCTCCGCCGCGACCGTCGCGCCCCCGTCGGCGTCGATGGAGCGGTCGCGCCGGATCTCGAGCATCGCGCACGAGACACGCGGATCGCCGAGGTGCCGAGGGGGACATCGATGCCTCGGAATCGCCGACCTTCCAACCCGCGAACGCGGCGCGAACACCATTGACGTCCGTTCGACTGCGTCGAGGTGATCAGGCGACCCGGCGTCCCTCCAGTCGGGCGGGTGGCATGAGGGAGCCGGCAGTGGCGACGCCGGTCAGTCGCTCGCCGACGACCAGCGCGTCCACGCCGATGTCCACGCGAATAGGGAAGGTGAGGCGCTGCGTCCACCGCACCCGCAGCCCGTCGCCCTCCGGCGACGTCTGCATCGCCGGCACGGGGATCGGGCGCCCGCGGTAGCTGGCGGTCACGTCGCCGTCGTTGTGGATGTGCACATCGAAGTGCAGACGTCCGATCGGCGTCGGCACCTCCACGTCCCACCACCCGGTCGCGTCCATGAACGGAGTGAACGCCGCGAAGATGACCGCCGGCCGAGGTCGTCCCCTTGATGCTCGGAAACCGTGGAGGGCTTCGCCTCCCACACCCCGAGGAAGACGATCGTGCCGCTCGTGGTCGCCGTGCTGACGACGTTCACGAATTCGACACCGCAGCTCGCGGACGCCTCGACGACCGCGGTGAGCCTGATCGCGCAGTACATGCTGAACCGGCGGTGGACCGAGAACTGGTTTGTCTGGATCGCCGTCTACGTGGTCCACATCGCGCTGTACATCGTGAAGGGCCTCTGGATCACCGGAGCGCTCTAACTGCTTTTCATCGCCCTCTGCGTCGGCGGCTACCGCGCCTGGCGCACCCACCAGGCCGCCTCGCTGGTCGAGGAGGGCGCCCCGCGCCCGTCTCGAGACCACTCCGCACGCTCAATACCGGCAGACCGATGACCAAGCCCTTCCGCCACGGCCTCGTCCTCAGCAAGATCTACCCGCTGCACGCCGCCGCTCGAACCTGATCCGCACCGCCTTCCGGCAGTGCGACGAGGTGACCGTCCAGCTGCTAGTGAACTCGGCGGAGACCATCCCGCTCAAGACCCGCCTGGCCTGGCTGCAGGAGGAGCACCCGACGGCGAACATCGTGGCGGAGATCGTCGACGCGGAGGTCGACCTCGACTCGCCGACTGCCTGGGACGACCACATGAAGGTGATCGAGCGGCTGCTTCCAAGCCGGTCGATGCGGCGTTCACGAGCGACGAGAACGGGGCCGAACTGGCGCGCCGCCTCGGCGCGACATGGGTGCAGGTCGACCCGGGCAGGCAGCTGAACCCGGTGTCGGGCACCGCGGTCTGCTCGGACCCGGAGGCGTGCTGGTGGGCGCTGGCGCCGTCGGTGCGGGCGAGCCTGACGAAGCGTGTGGTGGTTCTGGGCGCGGAGTCGACCGGCACCACGACCCTTGCCAAGGCGCTGGCGGAGGAGCTCGGGACGCTCTGGGTCGAGGAGTACGGCCGCGAGTACAGCGAGATCGCCAGGGCGTCACGGCGCCGTGGCGAAGCGACGAGTTCGACCTCATCGTCGACCGGCAGATCCAGCTGGAGTAGGAGGCGCTGCGCCGTGTGCCGAAGCCCTTGCTGATCTGCGACACGGACGTGCTCGCGACGGCGTTGTGGCACGAGCGGTACGTAGGGGAGTCGGCGGAGCGGATCCTCGAGCGGGCGGCCGCCCACCAGCCGGCGCTGTACATCCTCACCGGCGACGAGATTCCATTCGCGCAGGACGGGCTGCGGGACGCGGAGCAGATCCGGCATCAGATGCAGGAGCGGTTCCGGGGGGTGCTTGCGTTGCAGCCAGAGCCGTGGATCGAGGTGCGTGGCAGCGTTACGGAGCGCATTCGAACGACTTGTCGGTACGTCGACCAGCTGCAGCGCTTCCCGACGTGAAGGCGATCGGTGCGACCGCATGCGGCCGCACCGATCGAACCATCAACCCGTTCGCTAAGCACGAGTAACGCGGCGGGGAAGATGCGCCGGGGTTGCCGGCGCCCACGCGGCTCTCAGGGCTAAGCGGCGTCCCGCTTTTCCGAGGAGTCGAGCTCGGCGAACTTCGCCTGCATGGTCCCGTTGCCCTTGGTCAGCTTCCTGATGGTGAGGCCGGTTGCTTTGTCGTTGGCGATGCGGAGGTTCTTCTCGGAGCCCAGCAGACTCTCCTTGACCTTCTGGAGGCGATCGATAGCGGCGTCGATGTCCTTGATGGCGACGTCGAACTTGCGCTTGGCGAGATCGTAGTTGCGCGCCGAATCGGACTTGAAGTCCTCGAGCTCGGACTCGAAGCTCGTGATGTCGATGTTCTGCTTCTTGACCTGCTCCAGCTCGGCCTTGACGGCGATTGTGTCGCCGGTGGCGTTGCGCAGCAGCCCGATGAGGGGCAGGAAGAACTGCGGACGGATCACGAACATCTTCGGGTAGATGTGTGAGACGTCGGTGATGCCGGTGTACAGCTCCGAGTCCTCCTCGAGCATCGACACGAGCACCGCGTACTCGCAGCCCTTCTCGTTCCGGTCCTTATCCAGCTTGGCGAAGAAGTCCGAGTTCTTTTTCTTGGTCGACGAGAGGTCCGCCTCGTTCTTCATCTCGAACATGATCGAGAGGTACTCGACATCGCCATCCCCGAAGTCGCGGAAGACGTAGTCGCCCTTGGTGCCGGCAGAGGCGTCGTTGTCCTTGCCGAACGCGGCGTTGGGGAACGCGAGCGAGCGGACGCGGTCGAACTCGGTTTCGCAGTGCTGCTCAAGCGTCTCGCCGAGCAGCTTGACCGAGAGCTTCGCCTTCATGTCCTTGTAGCGCTCGATGAGCTCGTCCCTGAGGGCGAGTTCCTTCGAGTGCGACTCGCTGAGCGCTGCGTCCTTCGCCTTCTGCTCGGCTCGCTGCACCGCGAGGAGGTTCTCGGCCTCGCTGAGCTGCTTCTCCGCGGTCGTGACCGCCTTGGTGACGGCGAGCTCCTGGAGGGTCGCCGCCTTCTCCAGCTCGGCCCGCAGGTTCTGGATTTGGGACTCCTTCTCCGCGACTGCCTTCTGCGACTGCTGAGCGGCCTTCGCGCCGGCGAGTTCCGTGACGGTGTCCGCGTTCTCCAGCTCGACCTTGAGGCGCTCGATCTCGGCGTCCTTCTCCGCCGCAGTCAGCTGCGACTGCTGGGCGAGCTTCGCCTCGACGAGCGCGATCTCGGCCTGCTTGGTCCTCTCGGCTTCAGCGAGGCGCGCGTGGAGCTCGCTCTCGAACTCGGTGGTCCGCACTTGGCGCACGATGTCGGCGTACTCCGACTCGTCGACGGTGAAGGGCGTGCCGCAATGCGGGCACTTGAAGTCCCTGGTGGTGGCGGGGGGCTGGGTGTCGATCATCTGAGGGTTCCAATCGTGATGGGAAGCGAGCCGCGCGGCGGGGAGGTGCGCCGTCCGGCGACGACGGTGGTCGCGGCGCCAATCGTGATTGGAGAAGTCGGACAGTGCGATGAACTGGGTGATAAAGGGGATTATCGCGCATTAGTTGTGGCAAATCGGCGGCGCGGGCTACGGTCGACCCATCACCACCGCAACGCCGCTCCTCATGGACCTGACCGGCGTCGCCCGGCTGGCCCGCGTCCAGCGGCCTGTCGCATCCGTGTGGCGGACGAGGTTCGCGGCGTCGCTCGATCCCTTTCCGCCAGTGCTGAGCGAGAAGAACGGCCGTGCGCTCTTCGATGCGATGGCGGTGGCGGCGTGGCTGGCGCGCACCGGGCACGGGAACAATCGGGATGCTGTAGCCGACACCGCCGCGGCCGCTGCGCCCGCCCGGTTCGACTTCGCCGACGCCTCACATGTCGCTGCGGTCGACGCGCTGCTCGCTCTTCGCGCGGTCTCGGGGTCGGCTGTGGGCGGAGCCTCCCTCTCCGAACTCGTAGAGCGAGCCACTGTCGCCGATCCCGACGACTCATGCCTCGTGACAGAGCTCTCGCGTGCCGAGCCGACCTGGGCGGAATGGACGGACTCGCTGGCGGACGCCGCCTACTCACCGCTCGAGGCGTCACGGCTTCTCGAGCGGCGCCATCTGGCGACCACGTCTTCGGCGGGTTCGTCGGGTCCCCTTACGAGCGACGCTGACGCCCTGCTGACGGCGCTGGTGCACGCGCTAGGGGTCGATCGCCTGGCAGACGTTCTCGTGGGGCCGGGAATCTCCGCGTCCTTTGGCTCCGAACTCGTTCCGCAACTCGGCGACGACGTCGAGTTGGTGGTGTCGCCGCTCCCACAGGGGCGCGCCATCCGCCGGCGCCTCCTCTGCGACGGAATCGTTCTCCCCGCAACGCAGCCCACACGGGAAGCGCCCCGACTGCACATCGAGCGCTTACCCCTGAGGGGGGCAAGATCGGCGGCGGAGATGCTCCAAGTCGTCGATGACCTCGTGCTCGACATGCGCGATCAGGACCGCGCGATCGTCATCGCGCCCGCGTCGGTGATGGTCGGGCCCCTCAGGCTCGCCGATGGACTTACACGAACGGATGTGCTGCGATCGGGCCGGGTGAGGGCGATTGCGAAGCTTCCCAGCGGTCTGGTGACAGCGGCCCCGCGCGAGGCCCTGGCGCTATGGGTACTCGGGCGCGAGACGGGAGACGTGCCCATCGCCGACCGCTTCACGGCGGTCATCGACCTGACGAATGCCTCTCTCACTCTCGCATCCCGGTCGGACCTCGTGAGCGACGTGCTGGCCTCCATGGGTGGCGCGCGCGATGTCCGGGCGCATGCCTTCCGCTTCGCCCGCTTGATTCCGACACGAGCCTTGCTCGCCTCACGCGGCGCGCTCGTTCGAGGGGGACGCGCCCGCGCCCTCGACGTACGGGCGGCGCGAGATCTGCCCGCGCTGCTCGACCAGGCACGTGTCGAGCTCGGCGAAGACGCGCCTCCGCTGATGCCCTCCGCCGAGCCCGGCCCCACGATCCCGTCGGCCCTCGTGGAGGAGCTCATCGCGCAGCGACATCTGCGAGTGCTCTCGGGAACGCACGTCAAGTCCGACGAGTTCTCCGCATCGGGCCTGGTTGTCATCTGCGCGGAGGATCTCGACGCCCCGGCACGCATCGGCGATCGACGTATCGACCAGTTGACGTTCGCCGCGCAGCATCCCTCGGTTCGGCTCACAGTTGCTGGCGACGTGGTCTTCCGGACTGGGCCGACCGCGAAGGCCTGGGTGGATCTGGACGGCTCGAAGATCGTGGCCCATCCGGCCCGGGTGCTGCGGATCGACGCCGCAGACCCTGGAGGACTCGTCCCCGAACTCGTCGCGGCCGACATCGGGGGCTCCTTCGGCGGCCCTGCAGCGTGGCGGAGGTGGCGGCTGCGCCGCGTTGCACCAGCATCGATCGTGCCGCTGCGTGCTGGTCTCTCGGACGTCGCGGTACGTCGCGAGGCTCTCGCGCGCCGACTCAAGGCCCTCGACACCTATGCCGAACTGCTCTCCGCCGGCGTCGTGCTCGGCGCCGTGACGCTCACCGACCCTGCCGCGTACTCGGCATCCGAGAACTGAAGGACACCATGCCCCGCACACCAAACGTCGGTTCGACAGCACCGTCGACGATGAAAGAGCTGAAGGACACGCTCTGGAAGGCCGCCGACAAGCTGCGCGGCTCCATGGACGCGTCCCAGTACAAGGACGTGATCCTCGGGCTCGTCTTCCTTAAGTACGTCTCGGACGCATTCGATGAGCGGCGCGCCCAGATCCGAGCCGAGCTGGCCGCCGAGGGGTACGACGAGGACCAGATCGCCGAGCTCATCGACGACGCCGACGAGTACACCGGACGTGGTGTGTTCTGGGTGCCGGCCAATGCGCGGTGGTCGTTCCTCGCCGACAACGCGAAGGGCATCGAAGCGTCACTTGACGCGCCGCAAAAGTCGATCGGGCAATTGATCGACGAAGCGATGGATGCCGTCACGCAGAGCAATCCGCAGTTGAGTGGAACGCTTCCGCGAATCTTCAACCGCGACAACGTCGACCAGCGGCGTCTCGGCGAACTCCTCGACCTGCTCAACTCCGCGCGCTTCGCCGGACAGGGCCAGGCGGGGGCCTCGGGACGACGAGCTCGCGACCTCCTTGGCGAGGTGTATGAGTATTTCCTCGAGAAGTTCGCCGCCGCTGAGGGCAAGCGGGGCGGCGAGTTCTACACGCCTGCGGGTGTGGTGCGAGTGCTCGTCGAGCTGCTGCAGCCCGATCACGGGCGCGTGTACGACCCGTGCTGCGGGTCGGGCGGCATGTTCGTGCAGGCGGAGAAGTTCATCGACGCGCACCATGGAGAAGGTTCGGACATCTCCGTCTACGGGCAGGAACTCAACGAGCGCACCTGGCGCATGGCGAAGATGAACCTCGCGATCCACGGCCTGTCGGGCAACCTGGGCTCACGCTGGGGCGACACGTTCGCTCGAGATTTGTACCCCGAGATGCAGGCCGACTTCGTCATGGCCAACCCACCATTCAACATCAAGGACTGGGCACGAAGTGAGTCCGATCCGCGCTGGAAGTACGGCGTGCCCCCCTCTGGCAACGCGAACTACGCGTGGATCCAGCACATCCTGTCGAAGCTGGCGCCCGGCGGGCAGGCCGGCGTCGTGATGGCGAACGGCTCGATGTCTTCAAACTCCGGCGGGGAGGGACAGATCCGAGCCGAGATTGTTGAAGCGGACCTCGTGTCATGCATGGTCGCGCTACCGACACAACTGTTCCGCTCAACCGGTATCCCCGTGTGTGTCTGGTTCTTCGCAAAGAACAAAGGCGAGCGAAATGGGCAGGTGCTGTTCATCGATGCTCGGGATCTCGGCCACATGGTCGATCGCGCCGAGCGCGCGTTCTCGGACGACGACATAGCGAAGATCGCGGGCACCTTTCACGCATGGCGAGGAATCGGCTCGGACACCACGCTCGACCAGTACACGGACGTGCCGGGCTTCGCTTACTCAGCGACGCTCGCCGAAATCAAGGCCGCGCACTACTCACTAGCTCCGGCCCGTTTCGTGGGCGCCGCGGAATCGGGCAAAATCGGTGAGCCGATGGAGGAAGTGCTTGCTCGTCTCCGGGCGGAGTTGGAATCTCACTTTGTGGAGTCAGCACGCCTGGCCGAGGCAGTCCGCGAACAACTCGGAAGAGTCTCGTGAACCGCGTTGCTATCAGGACGGTTGCTTGCGATCGCGGACTAGTAGGAGGGCCCTTTGGGTCCTCTCTCGTCAGCAACGATTACACCGACATTGGCGTCCCCGTCATCCGCGGAGTCAACATGGCGCGAGGGCGCTATATCACCGGGGGCTTTACCTTCGTTTCGGAGGACAAACTCCAGCGCGACCTTGGCCGCAACACGGCACGGCCTGGGGACATCATCTTTACCCAGCGCGGCACCCTCGGACAGGTGGCGCTCGTGCCTAAAGGTGAGTACGAAACGTTCGTTGTTTCGCAAAGTCAAATGCGGTTGCGCGTGGATCCAGTTGTAGCCGACGCTCGATACATCTACTACGCGTCGACGACGGACGACTTCCTTAGGCAGATCACCGAGCGTGCAATCTCAACCGGGGTACCTCATATCAATTTGGGCATTCTGGCGGAGTTGGAAGTGCCGCTACCTTCCATTGCCGAGCAGCAGGCCATTGTGGAGGTGCTTGGCGTTCTTGACGACAAGATCGCGGCCAATATCGCGATCGCCGCAACCGCTGACCGGTACCTGGCAACGCTGTTGGAGGATCTGCTGGACGAGGCCTCAGGCACCGTAAGCCTTGGCAGCATCGCGGCCGTCAACGAGCTAGCAGTTAAGCCCAATCCTGGAGGCCAGCTGCGCTATGTCGATATCGCGTCAGTCGGGGTCGGCACGTTTGAGTACCCAGACGTCTCCGATTGGGACCAAGCGCCAGGTCGCGCGCGGCGAGCTCTCCGCCGCGGCGACACCATCTGGTCCACCGTTCGTCCCAACCGTCGATCCCACGCGCTCAACCTTGCCGACGATCCCCTGCTCGTTGCATCGACGGGGCTGGCTGTGCTCACGCCTACCCGAGCCGGATTTGCTTACCTATACGAGGTGACAAAGCGACCGGGATTCACTGCCTACTTGGAGACCGTCGCAGAGGGCAGCGCCTACCCCGCCGTTCGGGCCGAGCGGTTCTTGAGCGCGCCTGTTCCCGCGATATCGTCAGCGCGTGCGGAGACTTTCGAAGCAATCGCGGCGCCACTGCGCGAAGCAGTGTTCGCGGCTTTCGAGGAGAATAGGACTCTTACTGTGACGCGCGACACGCTGCTCCCTCAGTTGATGTCAGGCGATTTCCGTGTCCGTGACGCTGAGAAGGTCGCGACAGATGCTGGCGCGTGAGGGCAAGCAGGACGACGACGGGGCAAGTTGAATAGTGAAAGGCGAAGCGATGACGGGCATTTCCGAAGCCGATTGGGAGCACGCGGCGCTAGAGTATCTCGCCGAACCGCTTCTTTGGGATCTGCGGCGCGGCGAGGAAATCGCTCCGGGTACCGGCGAACGCGAAGCCTGGGACGAGCTCCTTATCCGCCCGCGGCTTCTGAACGCAATGCGCCATCTCAACCCCGACGTGCCGGTGCCCTTCCTGCAGCAAGCACTCGCGGAGATCGCCTCTCCCAAGTCCCTTGATGCGATCACCGAGAACCAGCGTATCCACGAGTACCTCGTCGGCGGCTATCCGCTCAGCTACATCGACACGAACGGCGTCGAGCAGAACCCGCGCATCCGGCTGCTCGGTACGCCGGATCAAAACGACTGGCTGGTCGTGAACCAGATCACGATCCGGCAGGCCGACCTGCACCGCCGGTTCGACATCGTGCTCTACGTGAACGGGATGCCCTTGAGCATCGTGGAACTCAAGAAGGCCGGGTCCGACTCCACCGGCGTCGCTCCCGCGCACGCGCAGCTGCAGACGTACCTCCGCGAGTTCCCCATGGCGTTCCGGTTCTGCGTGTTCACATTGGCGAGCGACGGGCTCGACGCCAGGTACGGCACCCCGTTCACGCCGCTCAACCACTTCGCTCCCTGGAACGTGGACGATGACGGAGCCCCGCTGCAGCAGCCGCGTATCGAGGACGGAATCGACGTTCTTCCGGTCGACGACGCGCTGAACGGCCTCTACAACCAGGAGCGTTTCCTCCAGTTGGTCCGCAGCTTCACCGCCTTTGACGAGGGGTCCGAGGGGCTCGCCAAGCGCATTGCGAAGCCGCACCAGTACTTCGCGGTCACGAAGGCGGTGGGCAGCACGATCCAGGCGGTCGAGACCAATGGCAAGGCCGGTGTCGTCTGGCACACGCAGGGCTCGGGCAAGTCGATGGAGATGGAGCTCTATACCAACCTGGTGTCGCGGCATCCAAAGCTCAAGAACCCCACTGTGATCGTCGTAACCGACAGGACAGAACTCGATGGCCAGCTCTTCGGCTCGTTCGACAGGAGCCTGTCGCTCGCGGAGAAGCCCGTGCAGGTGCGGGAGCGAGCGCAGCTGCGCGACGAGCTCACCGAGCGGGTGACCGGGGGGATCTACTTCACGACGCTGCAGAAGTTCGGGCTGACCGAGTCGGAGAAGAGGTCCGGTACGCAGCACCCGCTGCTGACGAACCGCCGCAACGTCATCGTCATCGTCGACGAAGCCCACCGCAGCCACTATGACGATCTCGACGGCTACGCCCGGCACCTGCGCGACGCCCTGCCGAACGCAACGCGCATCGCGTTCACGGGGACGCCGATTTCGTTTGCGGAGCGCGATACGCGCGCCGTGTTCGGCGACTACATCGACATCTACGACCTGACCCGCGCTGTCGTAGATGGGGCAACGGTTCCCGTCTACTTCGAGCCGCGGCTCATCAAGGTGACGCTCACCCAAGGCACGACCGAGGAGGACATCGATCGTGCCGCCGATGAGTACACACTCGGGCTCGACAATACCGAACGCGCGCGGATCGAAGCCTCCGTCGCTGTCGTCAACGCCGTGTACGGGTCGCCCGAGAGGATCAGTGCGCTGGCACAGGACCTTGTCACGCACTGGGAAGAACGCCGCGCGCGCATGGTCCCGTTCATCGGATCTCCGGGGAAGGCGCTCATCGTCGGCGGCACGCGTGAGATCTGTGCGCGCCTGTACTCGGCGATCGTCGCACTGCGACCGGACTGGCACTCCGACGCGCTCGATGGCGGCAAGATCAAGGTCGTTTACTCGGGATCGGCCACCGACCAGCCGCCCGTCAGCGATCACGTGCGGCGAGACTCCGCGAATGCGGCGATCAAGGACCGTCTGAAGGACGCCTCGGATGAACTCGAGCTCGTCATCGTCAAGGACATGATGCTCACGGGATTCGACGCGCCTCCGCTTCACACGCTCTACCTGGATCGCCCGCTCAAGGGCGCCCTGCTCATGCAGACGCTCGCCCGGGTGAACCGCACCTTCGAGGGCAAGGAGGACGGTCTGCTGGTAGCGTACGCGCCGCTCGCGGACAACCTCGCCAAGGCCCTGTCGGAGTACACCGTCGCCGATCAAGAGAATCGACCGATCGGACGTGACGTCGACGAGGCCGCCGGAATCGCGATCGAGCTCGTCGCGCAGATCCGGGACATGCTCGCCCGCTGCGACTGGCGCGCCGTCCTCCAGCGGGGCGGCACACGCGCCATGCTGACCGCCGCTACGACTGCGACCAACTTCTTGCGGGATGCGGCGGATCCGCTGAACGATCTCGAGCTCGGCGCGGACCGCCTCGCCAACCGCTACCGCGCCGCTAGTGGGCAGCTTGCTCGCGCGTGGGCGCTCAGTTCGGGGCGGGCCTCGCTCGCTGAGGTACACGACGAGATCGCCTTCTACGAAGAAGTGCGAGTGTGGATGGCGAAGTTCGACGCCATCGAACGGCAGTCGCGCGACGAGCCGGTGCCCGAGGAGATCGAGCGGCTGCTCAGCGGCCTCGTCGCTGGGGCGATGTCGACCGGCGAGGTGGTCGACATCTACGAGGCAGCCGGACTGCCTCGTCTCTCGCTCGATGACCTAGGCCCGGAGTTTCTCGCTAAGGCGCAGGCGGCGCCTAATCCGCACCTGGCGATCGAGGCGCTACGGAAGTCGCTCGTCGACGCCGGGGCCCGCGCAAGCCGCGGGAACCTGATCCGCCAGCGCGCGTTCTCGGAGCGCATCGCCGAGATCATGAAGCGGTACACCAACCAGCAACTCACGGCGGCGGAGGTCATCGCAGAGCTGGTCGAGTTGGCGAAGGAGGTCGCTGCCGAGGCGGCCCGCGGCGAGCGCTTCACTCCACCGCTGTCGAACGACGAGCTCGCGTTCTACGACGCCGTCGCGCAGAACGAGTCCGCCGTCGCAGTGCAGGGTGAGGACGTGCTGGCGCAGATCGCGCGCGAGCTCGTCTCGGTGATGCGGCGGGACGTGCGTACCGACTGGACTGTGCGTGACGACGTGCGCGCGAAGCTCCGGTCATCGATCAAGCGGCTGCTCGTCAAGTACAAGTACCCGCCGGACAAGCAGCCCGAGGCGATCAAGCTCGTGATGGACCAGATGGAATCGATGGCGCCGCGGTACGCCGAGGACCAGCAGCCGGCCGCCTGAGGCGGCGGTGGCTTGGTTGGACGCTGGAGGACGGTCCCGTGGGCCGTTGGGCAGAACCCAATGACGCCCATGTCGATGCGTTCGTATGCGCCCTGAGGTCGCATCGGCCGTCTCCGATGCCTCCAAGCGCTCCTCGAAGAAACGAGGAATCCAGGCATCGAAGCACCGTTGTTTACGCAGCAGGGGCGGTGGCTGTGGTCGACGCTCCAAGAATTGCTTTCGAGCACCTTCTGCTAGCCGAATGACGCGATCGATGCCTGTCCTAGTCGCGCATATTCATCTGAGCGCCACATCCTTTCCGAGGGAGATTAGGCATTCTAACTCAGGGGTTACGGAATCGAGTGAGCGCAATGCGACGTCTCGGCTTGTACTTGAGCACCTACGGGTGCGCTATCATCTATCGATGAGCGACGCCGTCATCGACTTGACTATTGACTTTCGAGCAGAGTCGGCCGGTCGGGATCCCGACTCGTACAGCCCGACGCTGCAGCGATACCACCAATTACTGTGGTCCAAGCCGCTTCCGTCCGGGGCTGAATTTGACCTGACCGCGGTGAAGGTCGGCGGGGCGAGAGTCTTGCGGCATGAATCCGCTCTTGGGGTCTTCGTACTCTCGAGCGACACGCTCACCAACTCGAACAAGAACAAGCTTCGACCGTTCTACGACCGGATGCGCGCGGATGTGAACGCGGCCTGGCACCGCGACGCCGGGTCAATCGGCGGCCGACTGGTGTTTCCTCGAAACAAGATCGAGGGCAGGCAGACAGTCAATCAAGAGCGTGGTACGAACCACCGAATTCGCGACCGTTTCGATCTCACGCTCGAGGCTATCCGCCGACACTATGTCGGCCAGCAATCACCCCTCACGGCCGCATTGCAGCGATATGCGGATTTCTTCACTTTGTTCGGGGACTTCTCAGGCTACGTCCGTTTCTTCCTCCTTGACGATCTTGTCCACGAAGGCGCAGTGCGGTTCTACCTTCCCTTCGCTGGGTACGACGGCTCTCCGTTGCCGCAGACCTTCGAGGCCTATCAAGTGTTCCGTGCGGCGCAACTCGCGTTCGTCGCTGCCCGCAACAGCCGCATCGCAGCCGAGATCCGTTGAGGCAGTGCGTCGCTAAAATGATACGGGGCTCGGGATCTGTTCGCCGGCCGGATCTGAGAGGATCGAGCCCCCGAACTCAAGGTGTGACAACAGCTTTCATAAAATCCCTTGGCGCCTGCAGTGACTTATGCAGCCCTGCTTCGAGGACCTCATCTACCCATCTCTCTTTTTCCTGGGCGCTCGACGCATAAAAGGATTCCAGTACCCCCGTCGCGAGCACATGTATGCCGACCCCAGACAGCTCATCGACGAGCGCCGCGGCTGCTATTCTTGCTGGCGCTGATTGCATCACGTTAATGCCAGCCAGTTTCAGTTGTGGCCGAACGCCCTCACTGCTCACCGCGCTCGAGACTGTATTGATCCAGTTCGTCCATTCGGACTTCCACTCACGACCCAAGGCTTCCGCGATCCGGCGCAGTAGGGACGGCCCGTCGCAGAGAGCGTCAACGTCGAGAATCACTTTGATGTCGCAACCCAGAGAGGCCAAAGCCTCGACGCGTTTTGGGACTCCCGCTTTCCCAGAGGCGCCCAAAAAGATGGCCTCGGCGGCACGGGCGCTCATTTCTGAGTCCTCTACTATGCCGTCGAGAACTGCGCCATAAAAGCGGCAGTCAGGTTCTGCTTCGCACACGATAACTCGGCGGTAGAACAGTCCTTCGAGTAGGTTCGAATAGCGCAGCACCGCCGTCGTCCAAACGTGTTTGACCAAGCTGGTATTAACATGATGAAGACGGTTTCCTGTTCCCTCCCGTGAGACTCGGACGAAGTTGAGAGGACATGTGCTCTCCAGAAGGCCGATGATAAAATCTTTATCGTGGGTGACGCAGATCACTTGCTTGCCTCGGTCGGTTGCCTGCTGTCCCACAAGACGGCCCAGAGCGCGTGCCTGAGGCGGATGCAAGTAGGTCTCTGGCTCGTCGAAGATGAATATGTCTGCGTCGCCCAAGGTGATTGTCACGGCTAACGACATGTACGCCTGCACTCCTTGCCCCTGGCTTGATAGCTTTGGAAGCTGGCTTATTTGACGACGGTAGGCTTCTGTCGGGCGGTGGCCGACGAGCAGTGATTTATCGTCGAGTCCGATCCTGAAGCCGCCGCCCGAAACCGTGTCTAGCGTCAATTCTGAGTCGAAGCCTTGCTCGAATATCCGACTTACTTGTTGCTCGACCTCCCAGGATCTCACGACCATCCCCATCAAAGACGGATCTTGATCGGGCGTCCCTTGCATGGAATTGTAAAATTGTGCAGTGACCGAGCTGCCGATGGCGTTGTCTGTGATAAACCACGGGGCCGCGATCTGGTCGAGTCGACTTTGCGACATGCTCGATTGGATTTGTCGCGCGGTAGCGTTTTGGCCCCCGCCTTTCGGAGTGTATTGGGGTGTTCCTGCTTGATCTGGCCAGATCGCACCCGCACGCGCGAGAAGCAGGTCGAGCAGTCGTTGAGGTACGCCAGTTTCACCCATTCCGTAACCCACAAAAGCGGGATCGATGAGTGGTAGCGCGGGTTCGGTTCCGACTTCGCTCAGGACGACGGGCAGTCCGTCTGGCGTCGCGTAGATGTGGCGGCGAATATCGGCTAGAAGCTGCGACTTGCCGACGTTGTTAGCGCCGACTATGCACGTGACACCGTTGGCCGGCAAGTCAATGTTGTCTCCAAGGTTGGAGATGATGCGGCTGATCTTGAGGTGCATCGCTTGAGCAGTGTCTTGGGATTGGCTTGGATCGGTCATGATGCAAGTCTGCCGTGCGACTCGGACGTGCCCCTCGTGATGGCAGCGCCCGCGTCACTTACGGCCAGCAATCCGACCTGCGATCGCGCGTAAGCGGCTCCGCAACTCCGACGTGTCGCGGCCCCGCAAGGAGATCGGGGTGCAGCCGGAGCCGGCCCTCCGTCCGTTGACCAGAGCAACCGTAGCGACCGCGAGTCAGGCCTTCGGTCGCACCACGCCAGTCGGGGTCGCTGACGGCTTTGGGTGGGTGATGGATCCCTGCGGGCTGTAGCCGAGTGTTTCGGTGTGAGTCACCTGCGGACGGTCGGCCTTCTGCCGGACGGTCTTCGTCATTCCCGTTCCTCCTCCGCCTGAGTTCATTCCGGGATTTCATCCTCCCGCACGACGATCCAGAGGTCGGCAGTTCCGTTCGCTGGTGCTTCGAGCCGGTGTGGTTCTCGCCACTCCGGCCCAACTGTGGCAGGACTGCTACAGTTGGGCACATGTCGATTATCGCCTCGCGTGACTTGCGCAATCACACCGCCGACGTGCTGCGTCAGGTCGCCGATGGCACTCCGGTCACGATCACGGTGAACGGCCGGCCGGTCGCGGAGATCGGGCCGGTTCGCACAGCGCGACCAAGATTCCTCACCAAGGCGGATCTGATCGACCTGGTGATGAACGCGCAAGCGGACCCTGGACTCACCGTCGACCTTGAGCGACTTGCCGGCGAGACCACAGACGACCTGGGCGCGCCGTGAACGACCGCCCGGCGCTCTTGGACACGAGCGTGCTGATCGCCCGCGAATCGGGTAGGCGATTGGATGTCGAGTCTCTGCCGGACGAAGCGGTGATCAGTGTCGTGACGATCGCAGAACTGCACGCAGGGGTGCTCGCCGCGCCGAGCACAGCGGTGCGCGCCCAGCGCCTCGCGACGCTCGAGGCCGTCAGCGTGGCCGAGGCGCTTCCGGTCACACCCGCGGCGGCGCGTCGATGGGCTGAGCTGCGCGTGCGTCTTGCCGAGCAGGGCCGCCGCGCCAAGATCAATGATCTGTGGATCGCGGCGGTGGCGCAGGCAAACTCGATGGACGTGGTCACACAGGACGACGATTTCGACGCGATTGAAGCAGCCGGCGGGCCGCGGGTGCGGCGGGTCTGAGGAGCACGTCCCCGGCCAGGTTGTCGGAGTCAGCGGATGAGTGTGACCCGGGGGCGGTCGGACCAGGCGCGGTCCGCGGTGATGACGTCGGCATCGAGTCGAGTGCCGAGTGCAAGGCAGAGCCGATCGGCAAGTGAAAGTTGGGATGCGGTCGGCCAGAGGGCGGCGGCGGCCTCCGCGTCCTCGCGGGTCACGGGCTCGACCGTCAGATCGAACGAGAGCAGCACGTCGTGCGCGATCGGCCACGTCGTCGGGTCCGCGGCGACCTTTTGAGCGACCTCCGACCAATTCGCTGCGCTGATCCGGCCTCCGTCGAGCAGGCTGCGCTGGACGACCTCGCCGCCTGCTTCGCCCCGCAGAAATGCGAGGAGCGCCGAAGCATCGAACACGGTCACTGGTCGGCGAGGTCTGCGGCGGCCTCGGCTCGGCGGTCGGCGAGGAGTTCATCGACGAGCGGGCGATCCGCGAGCTTCTCGCGAACCATCTGCAGCGCGGTGTCGCGATCCGTGAGCAGGAGGCCGTTCGGCGCCTCCACAAGGATCAGCGTCGTGCCCGGAGTCCAGTGCCGACGTTCGCGGACTGCCGCAGGGACCACTATGCGACCTTTGTCCCCGAGGACGACGCGGGATGATCCACTCACAGTGGGAGCGTACCACCGGTGTCGCCGGGTGCCACTTAATGGATGCGTGTGCCACTGACGGGCGCGAGAAGCGGTTCGCGTCATTCCGCAGCATCCAGCAGGTCGGCCGCGATCCGGTGGTTCGCGTGGGTGTCGTAGTCCAAACGCCCCCGGTCGTACCGTGCCGTGATCCGCGGGTCGGAGTGCCGGGCCGCGACCTGCATGTCGCGCAGCGGGATACCCGCGTCCAGTCCCAGCGTCACAAAGGTGTGCCGGAGGCTGTGCGGCGAGATCGGTTTGTCGATGCCTGCCGCTCGGCACAGCCGCGTGATCGCGAGCGCGGCCGCCCGTCGGGTCCACGGGCGCTCGGGGAGCGGGCCGCGCT
Organism: uncultured Amnibacterium sp.; assembly: GCF_964244015.1. Classification (NCBI taxonomy): domain Bacteria; kingdom Bacillati; phylum Actinomycetota; class Actinomycetes; order Micrococcales; family Microbacteriaceae; genus Amnibacterium; species uncultured Amnibacterium sp. Next base: position 18,266 of record NZ_CAXTHO010000044.1, read on the forward strand.
CGGGCCGCAGGAGGATCGGGCCGTGCGTGCGGGTGCCGACCGCGGCCAGAAGCATCTCGTTCACGGCCCGGGGGAGCGGGATCGTCGCCGGCTTCGCGCCCTTCCCGACGATCCGCAGCGTGGGGTGACCGCGGATCACGACGCCGAGGTCCTCGACGCGGGCACCCGTCGCCTCCGACACCCGCAGCCCGAGCAGCGCCATCATGGCGACGAGCGCCAGCTCCGAAGCCGTCGACGCGCGTGCCGCGGCCAGGAGCGCACGCAGTTCGTCGCGGTCGAGCGCCAGCTGGCGGGTGGTGTCTGCGAACACCCGGGGCCGGCGCAGCATCGCGGTCGGATCGGCGACCAGGTAGCCGTCGATGGTCGCGAAGCGGTAGTAGCCGAAGACCGGCGTCAGGTGATGGGCGACGCTGCTCGGAATGCATCCCCGCTCCTGCTCCAGGTACCGCACGAAGAGCTCGAGATGCACGCGCTTCGCCGCGAGCGGATCGAGCCCGTGATCGGTGCACCAGGTGAAGAGCAGTCGCAGCGAGACGGTGTAGCTGCGCAGGGTGTTGCCGGAGTAACGGGCGAGGTAGGACGCGGCCGCCAGTGCCCACAGTGGCGGGGGTGCGATCGGCGTCGGCGTAGCGAGCTCCTGCATCGAAATCCTCCTCCCCTCGGGAGGTCGCACGGTAGCCGCCGCCCTCAGGGTCCTGCGGCTGAGTCGGGGTTACCGGCGCCGCAGGCCGAAAGCGCGGCCTGGGGAGGAGCGCATCCGATGTGTCCGCCCTTGCCGCTCGGTCCGAGCACCTGACCGGCACGGAGCAACTGCCGGCGCGCGGTGCCGCGGTGTGCACTGTCGAGTACGCCGTCAACGATGGACGCCGGGCCTGCGAGCCGTCGCGGCGGGAGAGACCGTGCAGGTGACGAACAACGGCAGAGTCGCGGCGCTCATCGTGCCTCCGCCGGTCGATCCGCTCGACGAGCTAATCGAGCGCGGCCGGGCTCGAGCGCCGCTCGTCTCACCGACCGGCTTCGCATCGATCGAGCGGGTCTCATCCGAGCGCTCGAATGCGCAGATTCTCGATGACCTCCGGAATCCGTGGTGAAGCTGTACCTCGACACCTCGGCGGCGATGAAGCTGCTGGTCCAGGAAGCCGAATCCGCCGCGCTCGCCGATGCGCTCTACGCACACGCCGGGTCGAGCCGGCTGCTGGGGTCCTGGTTGCTGCACGCCGAGTTGCAGTGCGCTGCCGTTCGACACCCTTCGGTGATCCGACCCGGGTCGGTGACCGCGGTGCTCGACCGGTTGGTGCTGGTCGATCTCGACCGGACGGATCTGCTCGACGCACCCGTCCGAGGCGCGTGCCTTCGGTCCCAGGACGCGCTGCACCTCGCGGTCGCCCTCCGCGTCGGCGCCGACGCACTCCTGACCTACGACGCGGAACAGGCGCGTGCGGCGCTCGCCGCGGGGATCCAGGTCCTGCAGCCGGCCTGAGGTCTGCCCCAGACGAAGACCGTCCGCGGTCTCGACGCCGACTACCGCGGCTGACCATCCGCCTCCGCCTGCTCGCACCTGATGTCCGACCCCTGTCGTTCACTGCAGGCATGAGCGAGGTGGAGCTGGACACGGACGACCGCCCTGCTCGTCGCGTCGACGAGGTGCTCACCATCCAGATGCGGTGGTTCCTGAACGAGGTCGAGGGGAAGCGGCGGCGGCGCCTCCAGCAGGCCCTGGCGGATCTCCGCGAGTGCATCGAGGTCCACGGCGAGCGCGTCATGGACGAGCCGGATCTGCGCCTGCTCGAGCTCGAGCGACAGTTCTTCGGCCCGGAGGGGGCGGTGGGGCGTGTCGCGCCGGCGCGGGTGCTCCTGCTCGTCATCCCCACGTACCTCGAGTCGACACGATGGCAGGGCGTCGAGGACGAGGACCGACGCGTCCGCATGCG
>NZ_CAXTHO010000045.1:0-19453 GCF_964244015.1 uncultured Amnibacterium sp.
GACAGGGGCGTCGTCGCCGGCTACCCGTTCGGCGGCCCCTTCACCGAGGGCGGCGCCCGGGTCGTGCAGTCCGGGACGGTGACGGTGCCCGACGTCGCCGGAGGGGGGCGGTCCGCACGCGACATCGCCGCGATCGCCGCCGATGTGGAGCAGGGCAACTCCGGTGGGCCGCTGCTCACGCCGAACGGCCGGGTGATCGGGCTCGTCTTCGCGAAGAGCACCAGCCAGTCCGACCTCGGCTACGCCATGACCCCTGACGAGTTCGGCCCGGTCGCCGACCGCGCCCGCTCCCTCACCTCCGCCGTCTCCACCGGCGCCTGCAGCAGGGGCTGACTCTCCGTTTTGTAGGCAGGTCCTGGGCGAGGTCTAGCGGTCTAGGCAACACGCGTTCCTATGAGGCCGCCGCGAAGTACTCGGTGAGTGCTTGGGCGGGGGTCTTGAGTCCGAGGGTAGGGCGGGGGCGGGCGTTCAGCGATGCCTGGACGCGGCGGAGGTCCGCGGCGGTGAAGGTCGAGAGGTCCGCGCCTTTCTCGAACCAGTGCCGCAGCAGCCGGTTCGTGTTCTCGTTCGTGCCACGTTGCCAGGGTGAGTGCGGGTCGCAGAAGTAGACCGGGGTGTCGAGCTCGAGCTGGATGCGGGCGTAGTCGGCCATCTCGGTGCCACGGTCCCAGGTGATCGTCTGCCGCAAATGCTCCGGCAGGTCCCGCATCGCGGTGATCATCGCGGTCGCGACGGTCTCGGCGTCGTGCCGGTCGGGCAGGTGCAGCAGGATCGTGAACCGGGTCGTTCGTTCGACCAACGTCCCGATCGCGGAGGTGTTCCTGGCCCCGAGGATCAGATCGCCTTCCCAGTGCCCCGGGACCGCCCGGTCGGCGACCTCCGCCGGGCGGGCACTGATCTTGAACGCGTCCACATAGGGGCTGCCACCGCGTCTCGGGCCGGTCCCGGTCTTGCGGGTCGTGCGTCTGGTCGACAGATGCCGGGCCAGATCGGCCCGCAGATGCCCGCGGGTCTGGACGTAGAGCGCCTGATAGATCGTCTCGTGCGACACCCGCTGAGTCTGGTCATCCGGGTGGTCCGCAGCGAGGACCTCCGCGATCAACCCCGGGCTCCACCCGTCCTCCAGCCACGCCGTGACCTTCGCCGCCAGGACCGGGTCGTTGAGCTTGAACGGCTTCGGCCGCTGCGCGTTCTGCCCGGCTTTGACCGCCGCGACGGACCCGAAGTAGGACCCGTCCGGGCCACTGTTCCGGCCGATCTCACGGGAGATCACCGACCGGTGCCGGCCCAGCTCACGCCCGATCGCCGCCGCCGTGGTCCCCGCGGCGTGACGGATCGCGATGACCTCCCGGTCCAGCAACGTCAACGGGCGGCGCTGCCGCGCCGCTCGCGCCGCGTCGATCATCGCCGCGATCACGGGCCAGCGAATGATCGGCGCCGCGACCCCGCCGCGCCGACCGGGCTGGAACGGGAGCCCGACCGACTTCGCCCACCACGTCTTCGCCACGAACGGCGACACCTCCGCCGCTCGCGCGGCAGCCGCCAACGACCCCCCAAAACACACCGTGTCCACCAACACACGACAGCGCACCTGATCCACCAACAACACCTCCCAAATCGAGGTGTCGCTTAGACCGATGGAATCCGCCCTGCCTACAAAACGGAGAGTCGGGTGCGGGTGCGGCGGCTAGGACCCGGGGTCGACGATGACGAGGCGCCTCGTCGGTCTGGTGAGGGCGACGTAGAGGGAGCCGGGGCCGGCCTCGCTCGCCACGGTGTCGGGGTCGACGACCACGACGCTGTCGAACTCGAGGCCCTTCGCCGTCCACGGGTCCAGCACGGAGACCGGCGCAGCCAGGCCGCGGGCGCCGTAGCCGACCCGCTCGTCGAGGGAGACGGTGAGCGCGTCGTGGAGGGTCGGGACCAGCCCTGCCGGTGCGATGACGGCCAGCGAGCCGTCGTCGCCCCTGCGCCGATCGGCGACGACCGCGTCGACCGCGTCCACGACGAGCCGGTCGCCGGACGTCCGCATGATCAGGGGCGGTTCCCCCTCGCGGACCGAGCTGGAGGGGGTGATCGGCAGCCCGTCGCGGAGCGCCCGCGACTCGGCCAGCTCCGCGATCGCCTGCGGCGTCCGGTAGTTCACCGTGAGCCGCTCGACGCGGAAGGAATCGGTCAGCGCTCCGATCGCCTCGCCCCAGTCCGCGGCCGGCGGCTCGACCGCCGACTGCGCGAGGTCGCCCACGACCGTGAACGACCGCAGCGGCCCCCTGCGCCGCAGCAGCCGCCACTGCATCGGGGAGAGCTCCTGCGCCTCGTCCACGACGATGTGGCCGTAGGTCCAGGTGCGGTCGACCGCGGCGCGCTCGGCCGTGGTCAGGCGAGCGCCCTCCTCCGCGAAGTCGTCCGCGAGCGCCTCCGCCGTCACGAGCCCTTCGACGCCCATGTTCACGATCGCCGCCTCGGCGTTCTCGATGTCGCGCTTTCGCTGGGCGTCGTACGCCTGGGCGCGGGCATCGCCCGTCGTGTCGGTCTCGCCCAGCAGCTCGGCGGCCTCGTCGAGCAGCGCGACGTCGCTCACCGTGAACGGCAGGTGGCGAGGGCGGGCGAGCAGCGCGCGGTCCTGCGGGGACAGCTCGGGCGACGAGCGGGCGAGGTACTCCGGCCGCGCGTACAGGTCGCCGAGCAGCTTCTCGGGGGTCAGCGGCAGCCACGCGGTGTTCAGCAGCACCTTGACGTCCTGCGAGGTCCGCAGGTCCTCGCGGAGCAGCCTGCGGTCCTCGTCGTCGATCGTCGCGCCGCGGGACGCGACCCGGTCGACGAGCTGCGCCGTCAGCTCCGACAGCGCGGCCTTGACGAATGTCACGCGCGCGACGTTGTGCGGCTTGCGCGACTGCTGCGCACGGCGGATCGCCCGCTCGATCAGCGAGGGGTGCACGCTGAGCACGACGCCCTCCACCTCGATGTCGACCGGCTCGCGGGGCGCGACCTGCCGCGCCTGCACGGCCCGGCGCAGCACCGACGCCATCGCGGTCCTGCCCTTCACCGCGGAGACGGCGGGCGGATCGACCGCGCCCGCGTCCGTACCCGGATAGAGCTGCCCGAGGGTCCGCAGCACGACTCCGGTCTCGCCGAGGGAGGGCAGCACCTGCTCGATGTACTCCAGGAAGCTCCGCGACGGACCGACCACGAGCACGCCGTTGCGGGCGAGCCGCTCCTTGTCGGCGTACAGGAGGTAGGCGGCGCGGTGCAGCGCGACGGCCGTCTTGCCGGTGCCCGGGCCGCCCTGCACCACGAGGACGCCCCGCGCCGCCGACCGGATGATGCGGTCCTGCTCCGCCTGGATCGTCGAGACGATGTCGTGCATCCGCCCGGTGCGCTGCGCGGTGAGCGCCGCGAGCAGCGCGGTCTCGCCGGTGAGCGTGACGTCCTCGGGGATGTCCTCGGGGTCGAAGACCTCGTCCTCGAGCGCCGTGACGTCGCGGCCCTTCGTCGTCAGGTGCCGGCGGATCCGCACACCCAGCGGCGTCGCCGCGGTCGCCTGGTAGAACGCGCTCGACTGCGGCGCTCGCCAGTCGAGGAGCAGCGGCCGCTGGTCGTCGTCGCGGAGCCCGATCCTGCCGATGTACCTGACCGCGCCGTCGTCGGCCTGCAGCCGGCCGAAGACGAGCCGCTCGTCGACGTCGCGGAGGCGCCGGACCCGGTCCTCGAACAGCCGGGCCATCGCGTCGCGCTCGGTTCTGGCCTGGTGCGTACCGGTGGCGCCACCGCGGCGCACCCGCTCCAGCTCGCCGAGGAGCTCGGCCCGGAGCGCGTCCAGCCGCACGTACAGCCCGGACACGTATCGCTGCTCCCTCGACAGCTCCGCCAGGACGGCATCGGTCATGCGCTGCACCTCCGTTTCGCGGCGGACCAGTCTAGGTCGCCGCATCGGCACGGCCCGCTCAGCCGGCCGCCCGCTGCGGCTCCAGCAGCGCTTCGAACGCGTCCGCCTTCGCGGGGTTCGTCCGATACGCCCACGCGGGCAGCTCGCCGCGCTGCACCTTGCCGAGCACGATCGGCGCGATGTCGCGGTCGTCGTGCCGCTCGAGTGCCCGCCCCGCGAGCGCGGCGGCGGCACTGCTGCCGCCGCAGGCCCAGTGCAGCCAGCTCAAGGCCTCGTCGATGCCCGCGCCGGTCCTGTCCGTGTCGACGTAGGAGGCGACCTCGTGCAGCGCGGCGATCGCCGCGTCGATCCGGTCGGGGTCCGGGCGGCGGAACCGGCCCCCGCCGATCGCGGCCGTCATCCGTTCCAGCGAGCGCTGACGACCGGCCGGCGCGCTGACGGCCGTCCACACCTCCTTCCCGAACGCCGGGCCCCATGCGACCTGGGCCAGCAGCAGCCCGATCAGCCCCTGCCGCACGACGAGGGAGAGCAGGAGCGCCCGGCACGCGCACGGTCGGCCGTGCTCGTCGTGCGGCTGCAGGATCCCTTCGACGAGGTCGACCACCGCGTCGGTGTCGCGACCCCATCGGTACCGGTCCATCGCCGACTCGTCGGGCGGCAGCTGCAGCAGGGACAGCATCGAGGCCGGACCGAACGCGCTGCCGGGGGTCACGCTGCCGGAGGTCGGTGCGGGATCGCCGAGCGGGACCCCGTGCAGCACGCCGCCCGGACCCTCCGGCCGCGACCACCACTGCTCGTAGTGGTCGGCGAAGCGGTCGATCTGCTCCTCGGCCGCGGGCTCGGGCTGCGCCAGCGGCGCACGGCGCGGGGCTCGGCGCTCGTCGGGATCGAGGAGCGCGAGCGGGTTGCCGCCGCGCGGCAGCCGGGGATCGTCGAGGGACCCCCAGCCGTCCGCCGCGACGCAGAACCGGTCGAGCACCTCCAGGCCGAGCCGCTGCGCCCGGCGGGAGACCGCTCGCACCTGGGCCGCGGCCGGCGGGCGACCGGACGGCGCGAACGTCTCGGGCGTGTACGCCGCGATCGCCACGCCCGTCACCCCGTCGACGCGGAGCACCTGACCCAGCACCACGGCGGCCCACTCGTCGAGCTGCTCAGGATCCTCCGTGTGCCGGAGGTCGATCCGCATCGCCCCGTGCGTCCGCGACTTCGTGCCGTGCGAGCGCTTGAAGAGGACGAGCACGAGGCTGTCCTCGGGATCGAGGGGCAGCAGATCCGGGACGAGGCGGAGGAGGTCCTCCGGCCCCGTCGCCCTGACGATCTGCGGCGCGCGCCTGGGGCGCTGGCCGGATTGGATGCGGCGTTCTCTCGAGCGTTTCTGCGACATGCGGGGAGCATGGCGAGACGCGCGCCACGCAGGGAGCCGATCGCCGTCGCTGAGGTAAGCAACGCCCGGATCGGCCCTGGGGAGGAGCGGATCGGAAGGGGTCAGACGGTCCGGATGGCGTGGATCCCGCGGCCCTCGAGCCGCCGCCTGCCGCCGAGCGCGGCCAGCTCGATCACGACGCCGATGCCGGCGACCACCGCGCCGGCCCGTTCGAGCAGCGCGCAGGTCGCCTCGACCGTGCCGCCGGTGGCGAGCACGTCGTCGAGGACGAGGACCCGGGTGCCCGGTACCAGCTGGTCGGCGCGGATCTCGAGCGCGGCGGCGCCGTACTCGAGCTCGTACCGCTCGATCAGCGTGCGCGGCGGCAGCTTGCCCGCCTTGCGGACCGCGACCACCCCGGTACCGGAGGCGTACGCCGCGGCCGCCGCGAGCAGGAAGCCGCGCGCCTCGATGCCGGCCACGAGGTCGAACCCGTCGAACGCTCCCACGAGCTCGTCGGTGATCGCCCTCAGCGCCTCGGCGTCGGCCAGGGTGACCGTGAGATCGCGGAACAGCACGCCCGGCTCGGGGAAGTCGGGCACCGTCAGGGTCAGGCGGTCGACGAGCTCGGCGGCGGTGGGCACGGCCGGGCTCAGGCCTTCAGCAGGTCGATCACGAAGATCAGCGTCCTGCCGGACAGGCGGTGGCCGCCGCCGGCCGGGCCGTAGGCGAGCTCGGGCGGGCAGGTCAGGATGCGGCGGCCGCCGACGCGCATGCCGGGGATGCCGTCCTGCCACCCCTTGATCAGGTTGCCGAGGGGGAAGGAGATCGACTGCCCGCGGCTCCATGAGGAGTCGAACTCCTCGCCGTTCTCGTAGTCGACGCCGAGGTAGTGCACGGTGACGGTGCCGCCCGGCTTCGCCTCCGCGCCGTCGCCGACGACGACGTCCTCGACGACCAGCTGGTCGGGAGCGGGACCGACCGGCGGCTCCAGCTCGGGCTTTACGGTGAGATCGGTGAGTTCGCTCATGGCCAGCAGTCAAGCGCACGGCCGGTCGGCGACACCTGACCGTGCGACCCGCGAGGATGGAGGCGATGAACGACGCGACCCCCGGACGACGTCGGGGTGCGCTGCTCGACATCGAGCCCCTCCGCGCCTCCCCCGCCTTCGCCCGGCTGTGGATCGCCCGCGCGATCGCCGGCATCGGCAGCCAGCTGACCCTCGTCGCGGTCGGGCTGAACGTGTTCGAGCTGGTGCGCCGGATCGACACGGTCGGCGCGGCGACCTTCGCGGTGTCGCTGACCGGCGTGCTCGCCCTCGTGCCGACCGTGATCGCCGGGCTGTACGGCGGGATGCTCGCGGATGCGTTCGACCGGCGGACGGTGATGATCGTGTCCGGGTTCGTGTCGTGGCTGTGCACGCTCGTCCTCGCCGCCCTGTCCTGGACGGGAGCGGAGACGGTCGCGTCGCTCTACGTGCTGACGGTGCTGTCCGCGACCGCGACGACGGTGCTCATCGCCGCGGAGTCCGCCGCGACCCCGCGCCTCCTGCCCGCTCGCCTCCTGCCGGCGGCCGGCGCCCTGATGGGCGTCACGGTCGGCATCTCGGTGACGGTCGGGCCGGGGCTCGCGGGCGTGCTCGTCGCCTCCGTCGGCTTCCAGTGGTGCTACACGATCGACGCGGTGCTGTTCGTGCTCACCCTCGCGGCCGCGTTCACGCTGCCCGCGCTGCAGCCGCAGGGACAGGTCGAGCGCCCGGGGCTCGCGTCGCTGCTCGGCGGGATGCGGTTCCTGCGCACCTCCCCCAACATCCGCACCAGCTTCGTCGTCGACATCGTCGCGATGACGTTCGGGCAGCCGCGCGTGATCTATCCCGCCGTCGGCGCGGTCCTGCTGGGCGGCGGCGCGCTGACCGTCGGGCTGCTGTCCGCGGCGTTCGCGGTGGGGGCGCTGCTCAGCAGCGTCTTCTCCGGGCGCCTCGGCGGGATCCGGAGGCAGGGCCTCGCGATCGAGCGCGCGATTGAGGCGTACGGCGCCTGCATCCTGCTGTTCGGGGCGGTGCTCGGCATCGCGACCCTGGGCGAGGCGACCGGAGCCCTCCCGACCCCTGCCGGTGCGATCTGGATCGCGCTCGCCGCGGTGCTGCTGGCCGGCGCGGGCGCCGCGGACAACGTCAGTGCGATCTTCCGCTCCACCATCCTGCAGACCGCGGCACCCGACTCCATGCGCGGCCGGCTGCAGGGCGTGTTCATCGTGGTCGTGACCGGCGGGCCGCGGGTCGGCGACCTCTACGCCGGCGTCCTCGCGGCGACGGGTCTGCTGTTCCTCCCGCCCCTGGCCGGCGGGGTGCTGATCGTCGTGCTGGTCGCGCTGCTGGTCCGTCGCCGCGGCTTCCTCGCGTACGACGCCAGGCACCCCGCGCCGTGACGGCGAACGAGGTCGCCGCCCTGATCTGGCAGCGGGTCGTCGCGCCGTCGCCGTCGCCCGCCGCACTCGACCTGGTCGCGGTGGTGGTCGTCGTCGGGGCGCTCCTGCTGCTGCCGACCTGGCCGCGCCTCCGGCATGCGATCACGATCGTGCACGAGGCGGGTCACGGGTTCGCGGCCACCCTGACCCGCAGGAGGCTCGCGGGGATCCGCCTCCACTCGGACACGAGCGGGCTCACCGTCAGCGTCGGCCGGCCGCGCGGGCCCGGGATGGTGCTGACCCTGCTCGCCGGGTACCCCGCTCCCTCCGCCGCAGGGGTGCTGATCGCCTGGGCCGTCTCGGCCGGGCATGCCGCGCTGGCGCTGTGGGGTGCGCTGGTGCTGCTGCTGCTCGTGCTGGTGCAGATCCGGAACTGGTTCGGGCTGTGGTCGGTGCTCGTCGCGGGCGTGCTGGTCGGTGCCGTCACGTGGTTCGCGGACCCCGCCTGGCGGATGCGGGCCGCGCTGGCGCTCGCCGTGCTGCTCGTGCTCGGCGGTCTGCGCGCGGCGGTGGAGCTGCCCGGCGCTCGCAGCAGCGGCGGCGTCTCCGACGCGGACCAGCTCGCGCGGGTCACCTGGATCCCGGTCGGCGTCTGGCTGCTCGCGTTCGTGCTCGCCGGCCTCGCAGGCGTGGCCGGCGCGGGCGCCCTCCTGGTCGCCCCCCTGTCCGTTTTGTAGGAACGCTGTTCCTACAAAACGGAGAGTCAGGCGACGATGCCGAGCGGGCTCGCCTTCCAGCCGGGGAAGACGTTCTTCAGCTTGCCCGCCGAGAGGTTCAGGCGCTTCGACACGACCTCGGTGAGCACGTCGCGGTAGTCGTTCGATCCGGGTACGTCGCCGAGTGAGGTGCGGTGCGCGAGGCCGTCCCACCGGCCGTGCACGCCGCCCTGCACCCCGCCGCCGACGACCAGCACCACACCGCCGTGGCCGTGGTCCGTGCCGCCGCTCGCGTTCTCCTCCACCCGCCGGCCGAACTCGCTCATCGTGACGACCGTGGTGTCGTCGAGCAGGTCCGAGCCGAGATCGGCCGTGAACGCCGCCAGCGAGGCCGCGAGGTCCGCGAGGTGCCGCTGCATGTCGCCGCCGTTGACGTTGCCCATCCCGGTGTGGGTGTCCCAGCCGCCGACGTCGATGCAGGCGACGCGCACGCCCGCGCCGCCCTTGATGAGCAGCGCCAGGTTCTTGAGGGCGTCGCTGAAGTTGCCGCCCGGGTACTTCACGCCGTCCGCCGCGGGCTCCGCCGCCTTGATCTTCGCGATCGTGCCCAGCGCGCCGATCGCGAGCTTCGTCTGCTTCGCGATCGGGTGGTCGACGCCGGTGTAGAGCGCCTGGAGGGCGGTCGTCGTCGCCTTCACCTCGCTCTTGTCGACGCTGAGCTTGATCGAATCCACGTTCTGCATGGCGATCGGGAGTGCCGTGCCGACGAGCGCCCGCGGGGTGGTGCCGCCGATCGCGACGGACCGGAACGTCGTGCCCGGACCGGAGGCGACCAGCACGCGATCGAGCCAGCCGGAGGTGAGCGAGTCGCTGGAGCCGCGCTCGAGGCAGTCCTGCGCCTGGAAGTGGCTGCGCGACAGGTCCGGCGTCGAGACCGCCGGTACCGCCGCGACCTTGCCCTGCTTGATCAGCGGCGCGAGCGGCGCGAGCGCAGGATGCAGGCCGAACCCGCGGGCGGTGTCGAACTCGAGCAGCGAGCCGGCCTTCACCCCGATGTTCGGCCGCTCCTTCAGCAGGGCGGGGTCGGCGGCCGGCACGAGCAGCGACAGCCCGTCCATCCCGCCCCGGAGGAAGACGACGACCAGCGTGCCGGTGCTCAGCTCGTCCGCGGCCGCGTAGGAGACGCGGCTCGTGACCAGCTGCGCGCCGAGCGTCGCGACGCCGACCCCGAGGCCGCCCTTCAGGAAGGTCCTGCGGTTGAACCCGCCCGACCAGGCCTCGTTCCGGTCGTCCTCGGCGATCCGCTGCGCCTCCGCCATCGCGCGGATGGCCGCGTCCCGAGGTGTGGGGCCGAGCCGCTGCCAGTCGGGGCAGTCCGGGTGCAGCGTGCTGAGCACCTGGTCGGAGGAGGGCGAGTCGATCTGCATGGCGGTCTCCTGTGGCGCTAGCGCAGCTGGAAGTACGGGGAGTCGAGCAGGAGGGTCGCGATCTTGCCGAGGTTCCAGTCGTCCGTCGGAACCGGCGACGCGGCCGTGAGCTTCGCGCCGTGGATGGCGGCGAGCAGGTGCTGCTTCGACGGCGTCACGCCGAGCAGTCGGTGGGCGACCTGCCTCGTCCACTGCATCGTCGTCATCGTCGGGGTGAGCGCGATCATCTTCGACGGCTTGGTCCAGCCGAGCTTCGGCCACCAGCCGTAGACGAGCGTCCGGTGCAGGTTCCAGCGCTGCAGCATCGCGCCGGCGCCGAGCCACGCGGCCGCGACATCGGGGTAGCCGTTCGGCGGCCCCCAGCCGTAGGGGGTGTGCCCCCCGTTGCCGAGCGTCCAGTACAGGGCGCCGATCGTGTCCTGCATGCCCTTCGCGCGCTGCACGTTCAGCACACGCATCGCGCCGACCGCATCCTCCAGGGGCCGGCGCATGCGCACACCGACGGCCGCCCAGAAGTCGCTCGACTTGAAGATCGCGTCGACGACCGCCCGGATGGAGGTGCCGTGGGTCAGGTAGACGTGCGCGAGGCGGTTCACGAGGCTCGCCGAGGGGGTGTCGGACACGAAGCGGATCGCGAGCTTCCTGGCGATCGTCCGCGCGGTCGCGGGATGGTGCGCGAGGTACGTCAGGTACGCGTCGCCGACCTTCTCCCCCGTGTACATCGACGCGTTCGCGGCGCTGAAGCCGAGGACCTTCACGTGCCCGACCCAGTGCCAGGGCTCCTCGAAGTAGTACTGGCCGGTGTCGTAGTCCCAGGTGCGGCCGGACATGATCTTCGCGCTCGAGCGCACCATCTCCTCCGTGAAGCCGGAGGTGCGGCCCACGGTGTGCAGCTCGAGCATCTCGCGGCCGAGGTTCTCGTTCACGTTGGTGCGGCGGGACTGGTCGTTGCTCAGGAAGCTCAGCATCGCCGGGTGCTTCATCGCGGCGTGCAGCATGTCGTCGTAGGTGCCGAAGGCGTGCTTGCGGATGACGTTCTTGATGTAGCTCGGCGACGTGTGCCACTGCTCGCCGGGGATCGGCACGTGGAGGTGGTTGGCGAAGACGTCCACCACGATCTCGTAGAGCTGCCGGTCGGAGAAGATCTGCCGCGCGAGCGTCGCCTGGCTGGTCGCCATCATGGCGTCCCAGCTGTAGCGCTTCGTCTTCTTCAGGATCGTCTTCGGCGACGCCCCGTCGAGCGGGAAGAGCGCCACCGCCTTCTCGGCGGCCGTGTCCTTCAGCGAGCCGGGGTGCAGCTGCTGCTCGAGCCAGCCGTCGATCCCGAGGCGCTTCAGGGCCGCGACGTCCTTCGGACGTGCGCCGAAGGTGGCGCGGCGCAGGAGGTGCGCCTGCGGGTCGTGCGGGAACAGCGAGCTGTGCGCGCGCTTGACGGACTTCGCCGCGGCCGACGCGGAGGCGTACTGCTTGCCGTGATGCACGGCGGTCGCGGCGGTCGCGGCCTCGGCGGCGTCCGCCTCCCCCACCAGCGTCTCGCCGGCGACCGCGCCGAGCGCGAGCACGGCGCCGAGCCCGAACAGGCCGCGTCGCGACGATCCGCGTGCCGGCGCCGCGGTCTCCTGCGGCTCGATCCGGTCCGTGTCGGTCATGCGCATCGCCTCCCCTGCGGTGGCGGCAACAGTAGGGAGGGAGGTCACCCCCTGAACGCGCGACACGACGGCCGCGCCGGGACCGCCCGCAGGCTTCCGCCAGGCGGGAGCCGTGCCCGGCACCTTTCGCGGATCAGGCCCGATTCGGAACACGCCGTGCGGGCGCGCGAGCTACACGGCGTGTCGCGAAACGAGCCTGATCCGCGAAGGGTCAGGAGGTGAGGAGCGTGCGGTCCGCGACGATGCGGGCCAGCAGCTCCTGCTCGTCCGGGGTGCGGCCGATCGTCGCGCGGCCCTGCAGCAGGCGCTGGCGGGCGTGACCCAGGCGCGTCGCGTCGCGGATCAGCCGGTTCATCGCCGCCTTCTTGCCCCGCGGGTCGCGCTGCGTGTCCGCCCATCGCAGCGCCTGTTTCCTGCCGCTCGGCGTCGAGATCAGGGCGACCTCCTGCGGGGTGAACCAGCCCGCCTGCGCGTACTCGCCGAGCCGCGCCCTGGTGATCGCGCGCTCCCTGCCGCGCACGACGAGGACGACCGCGACCGCGCCGAGGAAGATCGGCACCTCGATCAGCAGGTAGTACTCGATCGTGTTCGCCGCGAGCGACAGCCCGCCGTTCCAGAGCGCGTGCAGGATCACCGCGGGGATCAGGCCGAGCAGGTAGGCGCCGAACCCCGCTGCGGCGCCCCGTCCGCGTTCCGCCACCATGCCGATCGCGAAGCCGGTGCAGGAGGTGAACAGCACGTGCGCGAACGGGGAGAAGACCCCCCTGGCCACGAAGGTGAACAGGAACGCAGCGCCCAGCCCGTTCTCGACCAGCACCCGCCCGAAGTAGAGGATGTTCTCGGTGAACGCGAACCCGGCGGCGACGCTCGCCGCGTAGACGATGCCGTCGACCGGGCCGTCGAAGTGCCGCCGGTTGATCCAGAACAGCAGCAGGACGCCGAAGCCCTTCGCGGACTCCTCGACGAGCGGCGCCTGCACGGCGGCCTGGACGAAGTCGTTCGGCGCACCTCCCGAGACGCTGAGGACGATCTGCACGCCGAGGTCGAAGATCAGCGCCACCGAGACGGCCACGCCGGCCCCCCAGAGCACGGCGAAGATCAGCGCCGGACGCGGCTCGGGCTCCCACCGGTCGACCCAGCGGATCGTGAGCAGCACGAGCAGGAAGGGGACGAGCGCGGCGACCGAGGCGATCGCGACGCCCGTCGTCCCGAGCGCGGAGACGAGGTAGAGCAGCACGGCGAGCACCGCGACGACGCCGAACGCGATCCCGAGCGACGCGGCGACCGCGCGGGCGGCGTGCCCGGGTGCGTGCGTGCCAGGTCCGATGGGGGCCAGGCCGACCGGGGCCTGCCGGATAGCGGTCACGCCCACATGGTCGCAGCGTCCGGCTCGGAAGGTCCGGAGGTCACCACACCTTGCCGGGGTTGAGCAGCCCGAGGGGGTCGAACGCGGCCTTGACCCGGCGCGACAGCGCCATCACGTCGTCGCCGAGCTCCTCCGCGATCCAGCGCCGCTTCAGCACGCCGACGCCGTGCTCGCCGGTGAGCGTGCCGCCGAGCGCGATCGCCGCGCGGAACAGCTCCTCCCCCGCCGCCCACACGACGTCGGGGATCTCGCCGGGCGCGTGCGGGACGGAGGCTGGGATCACGATGTTCGGATGCAGGTTCCCGTCGCCCGCGTGCGCGATGGTCGGGATCGGCAGGCCGTGGCGGAGGGCGATCGCCTCGACGGCCTCGAACATCGCCGGCAGGGCCGACCGCGGCACGCAGACGTCCTCGATCAGCACCTCCCCGAGCTTCGCGAACGCGGGATGGGCGGCCCGGCGCAGCGCGACGAGCGCGGCGCCCGTCGCCGCGTCCGGCGCGACCCTCCCGTCGCCGCCCGCGTCGGCGATGCAGCGCAGCGCGGCCTCCGCCTCCCGCGGCGCCGCCCCGCCGTCGGTCTGCACCAGCAGGAACGCGCCGCGGCCCGCGAGCGCCGGCAGGTCGCCCGCCGGGCCCTCGCCGGCGGCGACCAGCGCGTCGATCGCGGCGCAGGTCGCGGCGTCCATCAGCTCGAGCGCCGCGCAGCGCAGCCCGGATGCGGTGATCGCCGCGGCGGCTGCGGCCGCGGATCGCACGTCCGGGAAGGTCGCCCCGATCGTCACGACCGGGTCCGCCTCCACCCGCCGCAGCTTCAGCGTCGCCTCGACGACGACCCCGAGCGTGCCCTCGGAGCCGATCAGCAGCGCCGTGAGGTCGTAGCCGGTGACCCCCTTCATCGTGCGGCGGCCGAGCCGGACCAGGCTGCCGTCGGCCAGCACGATCTGCAGGCCGAGCACGCTCTCCCTGGTCACGCCGTACTTCGCGCACAGCAGACCGCCTGCGTTGGTCGCGATGTTGCCGCCGACGGTGGAGATCGCACGGCTGGCGGGATCGGGCGGCCACCAGAGGCCTCGCGGTGCGAGCGCGGCCGCGAGGTCGTCGGTGACGACCCCGGGCTCGACGGTCGCGGTCTCGTTCTCCTGGTCGATCTCGAGCACGCGATCCATGGCGCTGACGTCGAGCACCACCGTGCCCGCCGTGCCGATCGCGCCGCCGGCCAGCCCCGTCCCGGCACCGCGCGGCACGACCGGCACGCGATGCGCCGTCGCGAGCCGGAGGAGCGCCTGCACGTCGGACGTCGTCCGCGCCCGGACGACGGCGAGCGGCGTCTCGGGGGTGGTCCACCCGCTCCAGTCCGTGCGGACGCGGTCCAGCTCCGCCGGGTCGGTGCGCAGCGCGGCGCCCACCGCGTGCTCCAGCTCGTCCAGGAACGCCATCCGGCCAGCCTAGGGAGGCGCCAATAGGGTCGGCCGCATGGTCGATGACGTGGACCCGGAGGACGGCCGGAACGAGACCCGCACCCAGCGGCTCGATCGGAACTGGAACCAGCTGCTGCAGGAGCTGCGGGTGCTGCAGACCGGGACCCAGCTGCTGACGGGGTTCCTGCTGACCGTCGCGTTCCAGTCGACGTTCGCCGGGCTCGCCGACTGGCAGCGGGGCCTCTACCTCGTCGTGGTGTCGCTCGCCGTGATCTCCACCGTCGTCGCGCTGATGCCGGTCGCGCTGCACCGCGCGCTGTTCCGGCGACGCGCGATGGCCGAGCTGGTCGAGTGGGCCGACCGCATGCTCCGGATCGGCCTCGGCGCGACCGGGCTCGCGATCGTGGGCGTGCTCGCCCTCGTCTTCAGCGTGGCCGCGGGGGCTGCGGGTGCAGTCGTCGCGGCGGTGGTCGGGGCGCTGCTCGTCGGCGGGCTCTGGCTCGCGCTGCCGAAACGCCTCCAGCGGGGCACCGAGGCGCCCCACGGCGCGAGCACCTGAAGCGGTGGTCAGGCGCTGTGTTCACGGATCAGGGGATTCGGGCGGCGCGAAGCGCCCCCGAATCCCCTGATCCGTGAACACGACCGGTCGGGCTTCCACCCGCCGCAGTCAGGCCCGCTTGCGCTTCTTCGCGGTCTCGGGCTTCGCCTTCGCGCGGTTCGCCTCCACGCTGCGCTTCAACGCCTCCATCAGGTCGATGACCTGGCCGTCGCCCTCGTCGTCGTCCTTCGCGCCGAAGGTCGCCTCCGTGTCCACCGACTCGCCCTGCTCGAGCTTCGCGTCGACCAGCTTCTGCAGCTGCACCTGGTACTCGTCGGTGAAGTCGGCGGGCGAGAAGTCGCTCTCGAAGCTCCTGACGAGGCTCGTCGCCATGTCGACCTCGCGCTTCTGGATCCGCACGTCCGCGTCCAGCGACGGGAAGGACGCCTCGCGCACCTCGTCGTCCCAGAGCAGGGACTGCAGGAGGAGGACCTTGCCGTGCACCCGCAGCACCCCGAGGCGGGTCTTCTGCCGCAGGGTGAACTGCACGATCGCGACGCGGTCGGTGTCCTCGAGCACCTTGCGCATCAGCACGTAGGAGCGGGGACTCGTCGCGTCCGGCTCGAGGTAGTAGCTGCGGTCGAGGCGGATCGCGTCGACCTGGTCGGCCGGCACGAACTCGACGACGTCGATCTCGCGGCTCTTCTCGCTCGGGAGCGATTTCAGGTCCTCCGCGGTCAGCACGACCGTGCGATCGCCCGCGTCGTAGGCCTTGTCGATGTCCTGGTACTCGACGACGCGGCCGCAGATCTCGCAGCGCCGCTGGTACCGGATCCGTCCGCCGTCGGCGTTGTGCACCTGGTGCAGGGCGACGTCGTGGTCCTCGGTCGCCGAGTAGAGCTTCACCGGCACGTTGACCAGCCCGAACGTGATCGCGCCGCGCCAGATGCTCCGCATGACCCGCCCCTCCCGATGGCGTCGAACGCCTGATGAACCATGAGTATGACGGCGCCGACCGCGGCGGGCCAGCCCCCGTCTGCGGTCTCAGCGATCCAGCAGACTTTCAGGTCACGCTGAGCCCATGGTCGGCGTCGCGAAGCAGGTCGTGGAGGTCGACGGCCGCACGGTCGGCCTGACGAACCTCGACAAGGTGCTCTACCCCGCGGACGGGTTCACGAAGGGGGACGTCCTCTCCTACTACGCCGCCGTCGCCTCCGCGCTGGTCCCGCTCACAGCGGGTCGCCCCGCGACGCGGAAGCGCTGGCCGAACGGCGTGGGATCGGCGGAGGAGCCCGGGCAGACGTTCTTCGTGAAGAACCTCGAGTCCCACGCGCCGGACTGGATCCGCCGCGGCTCGATCGAGCACCGGTCGGGGACCACCACCTACCCGGTGATCGACGACCTGGCGACCCTGACCTGGCTCGCCCAGCAGGCGACGCTCGAGGTGCACGTGCCGCAGTGGCGGTTCACGGAGGACGGCGAGGCCGGCCGCCCCGACCGGCTCGTGCTCGACCTCGATCCCGGTGACGGCGCCGGCCTGGCCGAGTGCGCCGAGGTCGCCCGCCTCCTGAAGCCCGTGCTGGAGGGCATGGACCTGGCGCTCGTGCCGGTCACGAGCGGGTCGAAGGGCATCCACCTGTTCGCCCACCTCGCCGGCCGCTGGACCTCCGACCAGGTCACCGAGGTCGCGCACGAGCTGGCGCGATCGCTCGAGGCCGACCACCCGGACCTCGTCGTCAGCGACATGAAGAAGGAGAACCGCCGCGGCAGGGTGCTGGTCGACTGGAGCCAGAACCGCGCCGCGAAGACCACGCTCGTGCCCTACTCCCTCCGCGGCACCGTGCACGTGCACGCCGCGGCGCCGCGCACCTGGGCGGAACTCGACGAGCCCGGCCTGCGGCAGCTGCGGCCGGACGAGGTGGTCGAGCGGCTGGAGCGGGACGGCGACCTGCTCGCCGATCTCGCGCCCGCGGCGGCCAGGAACGACGCGCTGACGCGCTACCGCTCGATGCGCGACGCGGGCCGGACGCCCGAGCCGGTGCCGGAGCGGACGCCGGCGCAGGGGAACGACGACACGTTCGTGATCCAGGAGCACCACGCGAGTCGCCTCCACTGGGACTTCCGCCTGGAGCGGAACGGCGTGCTGGTGTCCTGGGCGCTGCCGAAGGGCGTGCCCGCCACCGGGAAGCAGAACCACCTCGCGGTGCACACCGAGGACCACCCGCTGGAGTACGCGACGTTCGCGGGCGACATCCCGAAGGGCGAGTACGGCGGCGGCCACGTCGACCTCTGGGACAGCGGCACCTACGAGACCGAGAAGTTCCGGGACGACGAGGTCATCGTCACCCTGCACGGGCGGCCGGACGGCGGCCTCGGTGGGGACCCGGTGCGGGTCGCGCTCATCCGCACCGAGCGCGACAAACCGAAGGGCAGCCAGGGCGAGCAGTGGCTGATCCACCGGATGGCACCGGAGGCGGAGGCAGCGCAGGAGGAGCCAGCGGAGTCCGAACCGGAGGAGGCGTCGGCGCAGCCGGCCCCGAAACCGATGCTCGCCACCTCCGGTGTCCCGCTCGACCCCGACGAGGAGTGGGCGGTCGAGATGAAGTGGGACGGGATCCGCGCGATCGTCCGCGTCGCGGACGGCCGGGTGACGCTGACGAGCCGCAACGACCTCGATCTCACGCGCACCTACCCCGAGCTGCAGGAGCTGGCTCGGCGCGTGCACGCCGACGGCGCGGTGCTCGACGGCGAGATCGTCGCGCTCGACGGCGACGGCAGGCCGTCGTTCTCGCGCCTCCAGCAGCGGATGGGCCTGACGCGGAAGCAGGACGTCGAGCCGGCGATGCGGCAGCAGGCGGTGCGGCTGCTGCTGTTCGACGTGCTGGAGGTCGACGGGCACGCGACGACGGCGGCGCCCTACCGCGACCGCCGGGACCTGCTCGAGCGCCTCGTCGACGGCGGCGGCCCGGTCGACGTGCCGCCGGTCGTCGCGACCGCGACTGGGGACGCGCTGCAGGCCGCGGTCGCCGACGCCATGGCGACGAGCGAGAACCTCGGGCTCGAGGGCGTCGTCGTCAAGCGGACGACCGCGACCTACCGATCGGGCGCACGCTCGAACGACTGGGTCAAGCGGAAGCACGAGCGGCAGCAGGAGGTGGTCGTCGGCGGCTGGCGCCCCGGTCAGGGGCGGCGTGCAGGCGGCATCGGCAGCCTGCTGGTCGGCGTGCAGGAGGACGGCGGGCTCCGGTACGTCGGCCGGGTCGGCACGGGGTTCAGCGATGCGGACCTCGACGCGATCGGCGAGCGGTTGCACGGCCACGACCGGCGGACGAGCCCGTTCGACGACGTGCCGCGTGCCGATGCGAGCGACGCGCACTGGGTGACCCCCTCCCTCGTCGGCGAGGTGCGCTTCGCCGAGTGGACGGACGACGGCCGGCTGCGGCAGGCGAGCTGGCGCGGCTGGCGCCCCGACAAGCGGCCGGAGGGGGTCGTGCGGGAGTCGTGAGGGCGCGCGCATCGGCTCCTGCGCTGCCCGCTCGGGACACCGGGCTACCGTGATGCCATGACGCCGCGCGAGCCGGGAACCCCTTCGTCGGACGAGGTGGAGCAGGACTTCACCGTGCCGGGCGACGCGGACCTGCGGCCGGTGGTCGACGAGGGCGGCGACGAGACCGAGACCGACTCATGAGCGTCCGCGTCGTGGGCTGGTCGGTGTCGCTCGGCGTGCTCGTCGCCGGGGCGGTGTTCGCCGGGGTCGTCTCGTCGCTGAGCGAGGAGAACAAGCGCCGAGCGGTGGATTCCGCGCGGCTGCTCCGCGACCGGACCGCCGCCTCCGTCGACCAGCTGCGCGAGCGCACGGTCGAGACCGCGAACGACCTCCGCGACCAGTGGACCGACACGGCGCTCGAGGTGCGGGACCGCTGGACCACGACGGCGGAGGAGGTCCGCGCCCGCGCGGTCGACACGGCCGGCGACTGGCGGGAGCGCTCGAGTGAGGGCATCGAGCGCCGGCTGCGTCAGGCCGCCGAGGCCCGGGACGAGTCGCTCGCCGCCCTCGAGGACGACGACGAGGACTGAGCCGACGCTCGGGGGGCGCTCGGTAGGTTCTTCCGTCATGGCCGATGGCGTCGACGTGCCGCTGCACTCCTGGATCGCCGGGCAGCGCTGGTTCGCCAACGCGACCGGCGACGCGCTCGAGGTGGAGGGGTCGCTGCCGCTCACCGGGGACGGGTCGGTCCGGACGCTGTTCGTCCGCGACGCGACGCCCGGCGCCGAAGCGCTGTACCAGGTGCCGGTGGTGCCGGCCGCGGAGGGCGGCATCCCGGGAACCGGCTTCGCGGACGGGCCGCACGACCCGGCGTTCGTGACCGCGCTGCTCGACGTGATGCTGGGCGACACCCTCCTCGTCGGCGATGACGCCACGGCGCGGGGGCAGCGCATCGGCTGGACCGGCGCAGCACCCGTCGTCCGCAGCGCGACGGTGCTCTCGGGTGAGCAGTCGAACACCTCCGTGATCGTCGACGCAGCGACATCCGACGGCGGATCGGCCGGGCTGATGGTCAAGGTGTTCCGGGCGCTGCACGAAGGTGAGAACCCGGATGTCGTGCTGCAGTCCGCGATCTCGGCGGCAGGGTCGAAGCGGGTCCCCGCGACGTACGGGGCCCTCGTCGGCACCTGGCCCGACC
>NZ_CAXTHO010000046.1:0-1480 GCF_964244015.1 uncultured Amnibacterium sp.
GGACGAGGACGAACGGGGGAGGTCAGACGGTCATCGCCCGATCGGTGGGGCGCACCGGAGCGGGCAGCTCGGTCCGGCCCTCGAGGTAGGCGTCGACCTCCGCGGCCACGCTGCGGCCCTCCGCGATCGCCCACACGATCAGCGACTGGCCGCGGCCGGCGTCACCGGCGACGAACACGCCGGGCTCCGGCGTCTGGAAGCGGTTGTCCCTCGTCACGGTGCCTCGGTCGTCGAACGGGACGCCGAGCTGGTCGGCCAGCTCGTCCTGCTCCGGACCGGTGAAGCCCATCGCGATGAGCACGAGGTCGGCGGGGATGAGCCGCTCGGTGCCGGCGCGCGGCACCCGCTTGCCGTCCAGGTACTCCGTCTCCGCGACCCGGAGGTGCGAGACGCGACCGCTGCCGTCGCTCACGAACTCGACGGTGGAGGCCAGGAACTCGCGGCGGCCGCCCTCCTCGTGCGCGCTGGCGATCTCGAAGACCGTCGGCGTCATGGGCCACGGCTGCGAGTCGCTCCGGGTGGCGGGGGGCTGCCGGCCGATCGCGAGGTTCGTCACGCTCGCCGCACCCTGCCGGTGCGCGGTGCCGATGCAGTCGGCACCGGTGTCGCCGCCGCCGATGACGACCACGTGGCGGTCCTCGGCGGTGATCTGGCCGGGGACGTCGTCGCCCGCGACCGCCTTGTTCGACTGGGTCAGGTACTCCATGGCGTAGTGCACGCCCTCGAGGTCCCGGCCGGGGACGGCCAGATCCCTCGGGACCAGCGCGCCGGTGGCGACCACGACCGCGTCGTACCGGCGGCGCAGCTCGTCCCAGGCGATGTCCTTGCCGATCTCGACACCGGCGCGGAACCGGGTGCCCTCGGCGATCATCTGGTTCAGGCGCTGGTCGAGCCGGTGCTTCTCCATCTTGAACTCGGGGATGCCGTACCGGATGAGGCCGCCGATGCGGTCGTCGCGCTCGTACACCGCGACGGTGTGGCCGGCCCGCGTCAGCTGCTGGGCGGCGGCGAGACCGGCGGGGCCCGAGCCCACGACGGCGACGGTCTTGCCGGTGAGCCGCTGCGGCGGGTGCGGCGTGACCCAGCCGCGCTCGAACGCCTGGTCGATGATCGAGATCTCGACCTGCTTGATCGTCACCGCGGGCTGGTTGATGCCGAGCACGCAGGAGGACTCGCACGGCGCCGGGCACAGCGTGCCGGTGAACTCGGGGAAGTTGTTCGTGGCGTGCAGGCGCTCGATCGCCTCGCGACCCTCGCCGCGGTGCATGAGGTCGTTCCACTCGGGGATCAGGTTCCCGAGCGGGCAGCCCTGGTGGCAGAACGGGATGCCGCACTGCATGCAGCGGCCGGCCTGACGGCGCAGCTCGTCCGATTCCTGCTGCTCGTAGACCTCCTTCCAGTCCATCAGCCGGAGGGAGACGGGTCGCCGGCGCGGCAGCTCCCGCTCGCGCGTCGTGAGGAATCCCTTGGGATCAGCCAT
>NZ_CAXTHO010000046.1:1580-18857 GCF_964244015.1 uncultured Amnibacterium sp.
CCTCCAGGATGCGCTTCCAGACCACGTCGCCGTCGGGGTCGAGGCCCTCGCCCTCCGCCTTCGCGCGGGCTTCGAGCACTGCCGCGTAGTTGTGCGGGAGCACCTTCACGAACTCGTCGACGACCGTCTCGAAGCTCGCCAGCATCCGGGCGGCGAGCGCGGACCCGGTCGTCTCGACGTGCCGCTGCAGCAGGTCGCGGAGGATCTCCGCGTCGGCGCTGTCCATCGGCAGCAGGTCGAGCTCGCCCGCGAGGGCGTCGGTGTTGACCTGCTCGGCCGTGAGCGCGTGCACGTACGCGGTGCCGCCCGACATGCCGGCGCCGAGGTTCCTGCCCGTCGCGCCGAGGATCACCGCGAGGCCGCCGGTCATGTACTCGAGCGCGTGGTCGCCCACGCCCTCGACGACCGCGGTCGCGCCGGAGTTCCTGACCAGGAAGCGCTCCCCCACCATGCCCGAGATGAACATCGTGCCCTGGGTCGCGCCGTAGCCGATCACGTTGCCGGCGATCACGTTCTCCTCGGCGGCGAAGGACGCCTCCGGGTGCGGTCGCAGCACGATCTCGCCGCCGGAGAGGCCCTTGCCGACGTAGTCGTTGCTGTCGCCGATCAGGCGGAGCGTGATCCCGGCGGGGAGGAAGGCGCCGAACGACTGGCCGGCCGAACCGGTCAGCACGACCTCGATCGAACCGGACGGCATGCCGTGCTCGCCGTGGCGCTTCGTGAGCTCGTGGCCGAGCATCGTGCCGACCGCGCGCTCGGTGTTCCGGATCGGCAGCTCGATCCGGGTCGTTCCGCCGTTCGCCAGCACGTCGGCCGCGCGGTGGATCAGCAGGTTGTCGAAGTGCTCGTCGAGCTCGTGGTCCTGCCCGACGCGACGCGTGCGCGGCTCGTCGTCGGCGAACGTGGGTCCGACCAGGATCGGCTCGAGGTCGAGGCCGTCGGCCTTCCAGTGCTCGATCGCGCCGTTCACGTCGAGCAGCTCCTTGCGGCCGATGATCTCCTCGATCGTGCGGTAGCCGAGCTCGGCGAGCAGCTCCCGCACCTCCTGCGCGATGAACTCGAAGAAGTTCACGACGAACTCGGGCTTGCCGCTGAACCGGGCCCGCAGCTCGGGGTTCTGCGTCGCGACGCCGACGGGGCAGGTGTCGAGGTGGCAGACGCGCATCATGACGCAGCCCTCGACGATCAGCGGCGCGGTGGCGAAGCCGTACTCCTCGGCGCCCAGCAGCGCGGCCACGACGACGTCGCGTCCGGTCTTCATCTGGCCGTCGACCTGCACGGTCACACGGTCGCGCAGCCCGTTCAGCATCAGCGTCTGCTGCGCCTCCGCGAGGCCCAGCTCCCACGGCGTGCCCGCGTGCTTCAGCGAGTTCAGCGGCGAGGCACCGGTGCCGCCGTCGTGGCCGGAGACCAGCACGACGTCGGCCTTCGCCTTCGTCACCCCCGCCGCGACCGCGCCGATGCCGGACTGGCTGACCAGCTTGACGTGGATGCGCGCAGCCGGGTTCGCCCGCTTCAGGTCGAAGATCAGCTGCTTCAGGTCCTCGATCGAGTAGATGTCGTGGTGCGGCGGCGGCGAGATCAGACCCACGCCGGCCGTCGAGTGCCGCGTCCGCGCGATCCAGGGGTACATCTTCGCGGGGGGCAGCTGCCCGCCCTCGCCCGGCTTCGCGCCCTGCGCCATCTTGATCTGGATGTCGTCGGCGTGCGTCAGGTACATGCTCGTGACGCCGAAGCGGCCGGATGCGACCTGCTTGATCCGCGAGCGGCGCTCGGGGTCGAGCAGCCGATCGACGTCCTCGCCGCCCTCGCCCGTGTTGGAGCGGCCGCCGAGCCGGTTCATCGCGATCGCGAGCGTCTCGTGCGCCTCCTTCGAGATCGAGCCGTAGGACATCGCACCGGTGTTGAAGCGGGTGACGATCGACTCGATCGACTCGACCTCGTCGAGCGGCACGGGATCGCGGTGCTCCGACGCGAACCGGAACATGCCGCGGAGCGTCATCAGATCGGTCGCCTGGTCGTCGACCAGGTGCGTGTACTCCTTGAACACGTCGTACCGGCGGGCGCGGGTGGAGTGCTGCAGCCGGAACACCGTCTCGGGGTTGAAGAGGTGCTTCGGGCCGCCGCGACGCCACTGGTACTCGCCGCCGGTCGCGAGGCCGACGTGGCTGAGCGCCGCGTCCTCCTCCGGGAACGCGGCCTCGTGCCGGGCGGCGGACTCCGCGGCGATCTCGGGCATGCCGATGCCGCCGAGCTTCGTCGTCGTGCCGGTGAAGTACTCCTGCACGAACTCGTTCGACAGGCCGACCGCCTCGAACGCCTGCGCCGCCGCGTAGGACGAGACGGTCGAGATGCCCATCTTCGACATGATCTTGAGCACGCCCTTGCCGAGCGCCTTGATCAGGTTCCCCACGGCCTTCTCGGGCGTGATGCCGGTGAGCACGCCGGAGCGTACGAGCTGCTCGACGGACTCCATCGCCAGGTACGGGTTGACGGCGGAGGCGCCGTAGCCGATGAGCAGCGCGACGTGGTGGACCTCCCGCACGTCGCCGGCCTCGACGATCAGGCCGACCTTCATGCGGTTCTGGTTGCGGATCAGGTGGTGGTGGATCGCCGAGGTCATCAGCAGGCTCGGGACCGGAGCGAGCTCGCGGCTCGAGTCGCGATCGGACAGCACGATGAACTCCGCACCGCGCTCGATCGCGCGGTCGACCTCGTCACGCATCGCCTCGATGCGGTCCTGCAGCGCGCGCTCGCCGTCCTCGACCCGGTACAGCCCGCGGACGACGGTCGTCGTCGCGGACCCGGGCGCCGCATCGATGTGCTGCAGCTTCGCCAGCTCGTCGTTGTCGATGACCGGGAAGTCGAGCACGACCTGACGGGCGTGCTCGGGGGTGGAGGAGAGCAGGTTCCGCTCCGGCCCGAGGCCGAGCTTCAGCGACGTCACGACCTCCTCGCGGATCGAGTCGAGCGGCGGGTTGGTCACCTGCGCGAACTGCTGCACGAAGTAGTCGAACAGCAGCCGGGGCCGCTTCGACAGGATCGCGATCGGGGTGTCCGACCCCATCGCGCCGAGCGGTTCCCCGCCCTTCTCCCCCATCGGGGCGAGCAGGATGCGCAACTCCTCGTCCGTGTACCCGAAGGTGCGCTGGCGGCGCTGCACCGAGGCGGGCGTGTACACGATGTGCTCGCGCTCGGGGAGGTCCGCGAGACGGATCCTGCCGTGCTCGATGTACTCCCCCCACGGCTTGCTCGACGCGAGCTCGGTCTTGATCTCCTCGTCGTCGATGATGCGGCCCGCGACGGTGTCGACGAGGAACATCTTCCCCGGGCGCAGACGGCCGCGGCGGGCCACCCGGCCCGGCGCGATGTCGAGCACGCCCGTCTCGGACGCCAGCACGATCAGGCCGTCGGTGGTCACCAGCCACCGGCCGGGGCGGAGGCCGTTGCGGTCGAGCGTCGCGCCGACGAGCGCGCCGTCGCTGAACACGATCGCGGCGGGGCCGTCCCACGGCTCCATGAGACCCGAGTGGTACTCGTAGAACGCGCGCAGGTCGGGGTCGAGATCGGGCTGGTTCTCCCACGCCTCCGGCACCATCATCATCACCGCGTGCGGCAGGCTGCGACCGCCGAGGCTCAGCAGCTCGACCACCTCGTCGAACGACGCGGAGTCGCTGGCGCCGGGGCTGCAGATGGGCAGCAGCGGGGTGATGTCGCCGATCAGGTCGCTGGAGAGCTGCGACTGCCGGGCCCGCATCCAGTTCCGGTTGCCCTGCACCGTGTTGATCTCGCCGTTGTGGGCGATCATCCGGAACGGCTGCGCGAGAGGCCAGGACGGGAAGGTGTTCGTCGAGTAGCGGGAGTGCACCAGCGCGAGCGTCGACATGAAGCGCTCGTCGGACAGGTCCGGGTAGAAGGGCTCCAGCTGCAGCGTCGTGACCATGCCCTTGTAGACGATCGTCCTGCTCGACAGCGAGGCGAAGTACGCCTGCAGCTCCCGCTCGGCGCGCTTGCGGAGGCGCATCGCCAGGCGGTCGAGCTCGATGCCGGTGCGCCGACCGCCGCTCGAGGACACGAAGAGCTGCTCGATCACCGGCATCGCGGCACGCGCCAGGTTCCCGATGGTGTCCGGCCGCGTCGGCACCTGCCGCCAGCCGAGGACCTCCAGGCCCTCCTCCGCCGCGATGTCGGCGACGGCCGCCTTCTGCACGTTGCGCTCGCGGGCGTCGGTCGGCAGGAAGGCGAGGCCCACGGCGTACTCCCCGGACGCGGGGAGGTCGAACGGCGCGACGGCCGAGAGGAACGCGTGCGGGATCTGGGTGACGATGCCGGCGCCGTCGCCGGTGCCCGCGTCGGAGCCGACCGCTCCGCGGTGCTCGAGGTTCCGCAGCGCGTCGAGCGCGTGGTCGATGATGTCGTGGCCCGGCGTACCGCGGAGCGTCGCGACCATCGCGAGGCCGCAGGCGTCCTTCTCGTCGGCGGGGTCGTAGAGACCGACGGCGGCGGGCACGGTGCTGAACGGCATCGATGTGCGGGGTGCGGTGTCGGCCATGCGTCCTCCAGGGGGCCCGAGATCGTGCGGGATGGGGCTCGTGGGGCGCCTTCGGCCCTGGGTGGTGCGGCTGCGGCTCGACGAGCCCGTCGGCCGCGCTACCTCACCTCGAGGCCGGGGCTCCGCTTGTGACGGGCGCCTCGGCCTGGTCCGCGTCGGGACCGTCCTCGAAGTCCCCTGCGGCGTAGCGCGATACTACCGGCGCATCCGGCACCCAATGTCGGCCCGGACGATAGGGGGTCGTCTCGACGCCGGGATGGCGGCGGCGCGACCAGACGATGATCGCCAGGCCCAGCAGGATCGACAGGAACGCCGCCCAGATGTTCACCCGCAGCCCCAGGTAGACCGTCGTCGGATCGATGCGGATCGCCTCGAACACGCTGCGGCCGATGCCGTACCAGATGAGGTACAGCCCGAGTCCGCGGCCCCAGCGCTGCTCGGCCCTCCTGTCGATGAGGAGGATCAGGACGGCGCCCGCCGTGTTCCAGATCAGCTCGTACAGGAACGTCGGGTGGAACAGCGTGCCGGGGGCGAGGCCGGCAGGGAACGCCGCGTTGGTGCTCGGCACCTGCAGCCCCCACGGCAGTGTCGTCGGCAGGCCGTAGAGCTCGGTGTTGAACCAGTTGCCGATGCGACCGATCGCCTGCGCCAGCAGCATGCCGGGTGCGAGCGCGTCGGCGAAGGAGAGGAACCGGACCCCGGTCCAGCGGCTGGCGATCCAGACGCCGACGGCACCGCCGAGGATGGATCCGAAGATGGCGTTGCCGCCGTTCCAGATCGCGATCGCATTCAGCCAGGTCGCCCCGTCGGTCAGCGGATGGTCCGGCCCGAAGTAGTCGCCGACGTGGGTGAGGACGTGCCAGGCGCGCGCGCCGACGAGCGCCAGCGGCACGGCGCAGATGGCGAAGTCGACGACGACGCCGGGCTGGCCGCCGCGCTGCGTCAGCCGCCGCGAGGTCACGATGACGGCGACGATGATGCCGGCGAGGATGCAGAGCGCGTAGCTGTGGATCGTGAAGATCCCGATCGTGAACGACTCCCACGACGCGGGCGGGCTCGGGATGGACGCCGTGATCACGGCGTCGAAGATACCGGGCGGCGATGGTGTTCACGGATCAGGGGATCCGCGAGGCGCTCCGCGCCGCCGGATCCCCTGATCCGTGAACACCCGATACCGCTAGACCCGGACGGTGCCCGCCGCGAGCTCGTCCGCCGCATCCGCGAGCGCCTCGAGGCCGCTGCCCAGCGCGGTCACGAGGCGGCTGCCGACGATCGCGCCGTCGGCGTAGGTGAGCACCTCGGCGACCTGCGTGCCGGTGGAGATGCCGACGCCCACCGCGAGCGGGCGGTCGGTCACCAGACGCAGCCGGTCCACCAGCGTGCGGGCGGCCGCGTCGACGTCGGACCGCGCACCGGTGATGCCCATCGTCGAGACCACGTAGGTGAACCCCCGGGAGTCCTCGGCGGAACGGCGCAGCCGGGCCTCCGACGACGTCGGCGCGGCCAGGAAGACGCGGTCGAGCGCCTCCGCGTCGCTCGCGGCGAGCCACTCCCCCGCCTCCTCCGGCACCAGGTCCGGCGTGATCAGGCCGGCTCCCCCTGCCGCGACGAGGTCCGAGGCGAAGCGCTCGACGCCGTAGGCGAGCACCGGGTTGAAGTAGGTCATGCACAGCACCGGCACGTCGGACGCCGCGCTGATCTCCCGGACCGCCTCGAACGCATGCCGCAACCGGAACCCGTTCTCGAGCGCCTGCGTCGTCGCCGCCTGGATCGTCGGACCGTCCATCACCGGGTCGGAGTACGGCAGACCGAGCTCGAGCACGTCGACGCCGTGCTGCGTGAGGGTGATCGCCGCCTCGATGCTCGTGCGGAGATCGGGGTAGCCGATCGGCAGATACCCGACGAGCGCGCCCGCACCGGTCCCCTTGGCCGAGCGGATCCGCGTCTCGACCGCGGAAGGGGACCCTCCTGACGCGCTCGACAGGGTCACTCCTGCACCGCGTCGCGGTCGACCAGGTCGAACCAGCGCGCGACCGTCGTCGTGTCCTTGTCGCCGCGCCCGGACAGGTTGATGAGCAGCGTCGCGTCGGGGCCGAGCTCCTTCCCGAGCTCGAGCGCACCGGCCAGCGCGTGGGCGGACTCGATGGCGGGGACGATGCCCTCCGTGCGGCTCAGGAGGCGGAGTGCGTCCATCGCGGCGGTGTCGGTCACGGGCCGGTAGGTGGCGCGGCCGATGTCGGCGAGGAACGCGTGCTCGGGGCCGACGCCCGGGTAGTCGAGCCCGGCGGAGATCGAGTGCGACTCGACGGTCTGGCCGTCCTCGTCCTGCAGCACGTAGCTGCGCGCCCCGTGCAGCACGCCGGGGCTGCCGACCGAGATGGTCGCGGCCGTGCGGGGCGTGTCCGCGCCGTCGCCGCCGGCCTCGAAGCCCCACAGCGCGACGCTCGGGTCGTCGAGGAACGCGGTGAAGATGCCGATCGCGTTCGATCCGCCGCCCACGCAGGCCAGCACGGCGTCGGGGAGCGAACCGGTGCGCTCCAGCAGCTGCGCGCGGGCCTCGTCGCCGATGATCCGCTGCAGGTCGCGGACCATCGCGGGGAACGGGTGGGGACCGGCGGCCGTGCCGAAGATGTAGGTCGTGGTGGCGACGTTGGTCACCCAGTCGCGCATCGCCTCGTTGATGGCGTCCTTCAGCGTCCGGGAGCCCGACGTGACCGGGATCACCTCGGCCCCGAGGAGGCGCATGCGGGCGACGTTCAGCGCCTGCCGCTCGGTGTCGACCTCGCCCATGTAGACGGTGCAGTCGAGCCCGAAAAGGGCGGCGGCGGTCGCCGTCGCGACGCCGTGCTGACCGGCCCCGGTCTCGGCGATGACCCGCTTCTTGCCGATCTTGCGCGTCAGCAGCGCCTGACCGAGCACGTTGTTGATCTTGTGCGAACCGGTGTGGTTGAGGTCCTCGCGCTTGAGGAAGACGCGGGCCCCGCCGGCGTGCGCGGCGAACCGCGGCACCTCGGTGAGCGGCGACGGACGGCCCGTGTAGTCGCGGTGCAGGTCGGCGAGCTCGGACCGGAACGACGGGTCGACCTTCAGCTCGTCCCACGCGGCCGACAGCTCGTCGAGCGCGGCGATCAGCGGCTCAGGGACCCAGCGGCCGCCGTAGGCGCCGAAGTACGGGCCGGCTCCCGATGGGCTGGAGGCGAGGGTCGTGTCGGTCATGCGTGTGCCTCCTCGAAGGCGCGGATCAGGGCAGCCGCGTCGCCGGTGACGAGCGCCTCGCCGACCAGCACCACGTCGGCGCCGGCCGCCCGGTAGGCGGCGACGTCGTCGGGCGTGCGCACGGCGGACTCGGCGACCGTGACGACGTCGTCGGGGATCCGGCCGGCGACGCGGCCGAACAGCTCCCGGTCCAGCTCGAACGTGTCCAGATCGCGGGCGTTGACCCCGAGCAGCCGGGCGCCGGCGTCGAGCCCGCGGTCCACCTCCTGCTCGTCGTGCGTCTCGACCAGCACGGTCATCCCGAGGTCCTGCGCCAGGGCCAGCAGCGACCGCAGCTCGCCGTCGGGCAGCGCCGCGACGATGAGCAGCACGAGGTCGGCGCCGGCCGCCCTGGCCTCGAGCACCTGGTAGGCGGTGGAGACGAAGTCCTTGCGCAGCACGGGCACACCGACGGCGGCGCGGACCGCCTGCAGGTCGGCGAGCGAGCCCAGGAAGCGGCGCTGCTCGGTGAGCACGCTGATCGCGCTGGCTCCTGCGGTCTCGTAGGTGCGGGCGAGCGCGGCGGGGTCCGGGATCTCGGCCAGCGCCCCGCGCGAGGGGCTGGCGCGTTTCACCTCGGCGATGACCTTGACCCGGTCCGCCGGCGCGAGTGCGGCGAGCGCATCGAGCGGCGGTGCGGCGGCCAGGGCGGCACGCTCGACCTCGACGAGGGGGCGCTCGACCTCGCGGGCCGCGGCGTCCTCGGCCGATCCCGCGGTCAGCTCGGCGAGCAGGCCGCGGAGGGTGGTGCCGGCCGCCGCGGTGCTCAGTGCGAGCCTCCGACGGCGCGATGGCCGCCGACGCCGAGGCCGACGGCCTTCATGACGCCGCCGACGATGAGCCCGATCGGGATGATCGCGGCACCGATGAAGACGAGCGGGATCACGTCGAGGAACAGCGCAGCGGTCGCGACCGTGAAGCCGATCAGCATGATCACGACCGCGGTCCAGGCCGCCGGCGACGATCCGTGGCCACCCTCTTCGATGGTGTTCGACATGCGCCCGATCCTACCGGTCGTCCGACTCGCCCGGGCCGGCCGGACCTGGCGCCCCGGTGGGGTCGGAGCCGCGGGTGAGGGCGTCCCACTCGGAGATCGGGTCGGTGGCGAGCACGACCGGGGTGTCCGCCCGGAACCGGCGGCCGCCGGTGGTCCACCTCCTGGTGCGGACCAGGACCACGAGGCCGAGGACCGCAGCGAGCGCCCCGGCAGCCAGCCCGACCTCGGGCCAGAGGGTGGCGGAGCGCGAGGCGACGAGCGACGCGACGTCCGTGACCCCCGTGACCGCCGTGATCGCGCCTCGGGTCCCGGCCCCGTCGTCGAGCACGCTCGGCAGCGCCGCGGCCACGATGCCGGCGCCGAGCAGCACCAGCACGACCCCGAGCACGATCCGCGCGATCCGCCCCGCGATGGACAGTGCGATGCCGAGCGCGAGGGCGACGATCCCGAGCGGGGCGAGCGCGGGCGCGACGGCCTGGCCCGCGACGACGACCGGGACGCGGACCCCCTCCACGATCGCCGTCGCGAAGGTCTGCGTCGACGCGAGCACCGCGCCGGCACCGGCGACGAGCACGCCGACGACCGTGATGAACCGCTCCCGCGCGGGCGTCAGGGGTCGATGACGGCTCGCGGGTGCGGGACTCATACGGTCCCGACCTGCCGCATCGCACTCGCGACGGCGACCGCCTTCAGCGGCGCGGTCGCCTTGTTCCAGCTCTCCGCGTACTCGAGCTCGGGCACCGAGTCGGAGACGAGTCCGCTGCCGGCCTGCACCCTGGCGACGCCGTCGGTGATGACCGCCGTGCGGATCGCGATCGCGAGGTCCAGGTCGCCGGCGAAGTCGAAGTAGCCCACGACACCGCCGTAGACGCCGCGTCGCGCCGGCTCGAGCGCGTCGATGATCTCGAGCGCCCGAGGCTTCGGGGCACCCGAGAGGGTGCCGGCGGGGAAGGTCGCGCGCAGCACGTCGATCGGCCCGACGCCCGGTCCCGCCTCCCCCTCGACGCTGGAGGTGATGTGCATGATGTGGCTGAACCGCTCGATCCGCATGAACTCGGTCACCTCGACGGTGCCGGGGACGCAGACCTTCGCGAGGTCGTTGCGGGCCAGGTCCACGAGCATCAGGTGCTCGGCGTGCTCCTTCTCGTCGACGCGCAGCTCGGCGGCGAACGCCTCGTCCGCCTCCGGGGTCGCCCCGCGCGGGCGCGAGCCGGCGATCGGGTGGCTGAACACCCGGCCGCCCTCGACCTTCACCAGCGCCTCCGGCGACGAGCCGACCACCGCGACGGGCGCCCCGTCCGGCCGTTCATGCGCGATCAGGTACATGTACGGCGACGGGTTCAGCTGGCGGAGCACCCGGTAGACGTCGAGCGGGCTCGCGGCGGTCGGCAGGTCGAAGCGCTGCGCGATCACGACCTGGAACACGTCGCCGTCGCGGATGTGCTCCTTCGCCGCGACGACGGAGGCGAGGTACTCCTCCCGCGCGGTCCTGGCGGTGGGCTGCGGGGCGATGTCGAAGTCGACCTCGGCGAGCGAGGCGTCGGTCGGGGTGCCGAGGCGGCGCTCGAGGGCGTCGAGGCGGCGCTGCGCGTCGGCCCACGCGGCGTCCGCGTCGATCTCGTCGGCGTCGTGCAGCACCGTCACGATCAGCGAGACGGTGCCCTTGAAGTGGTCGAACGCGACCACCTCGGAGGCGAACACCATGCCGAGGTCCGGCACCGCGTAGTCCGACGGCGGCGCGTCGGGCAGGTGCTCGAGCAGCCGGACCGCGTCCCAGCCGATGTAGCCGACCAGACCCCCGGTCAGCGGTGGCAGCCCGGGCACGCGGGGCGACGCCCAGTGCGAGTGCAGGTCGTCGAGCGCCTCCAGGTAGTCGCCGGTGATCCCGCCGACTCCGAACGCGCGGGAGGCGGGCAGGCCCCAGTCCTGCCACACCGGGCGGCCGCGCTGCTCGGTGAGCGCACCGAACGCGGCGACGCCGACGAACGAGTACCGCGACCAGATGCCTCCCTGCTCGGCGGACTCGAGCAGGAACGAGCCGGGGCGCATCGTCCCGCCCGCCCGCATCGCGAGCTTGCGGAAGATGCCGAGCGGCGTCTCGCTGTCCGCGAAGAGCACCCGGGCGACGGGGAGGACCCGGCGACCCTCCAGCAGCTCGCCGAACTCGGTGCGGGAGGTGGTGCCGGGCATCCCGGTCATGCGTGCGCTCCGGCGCTGTGCTCGTCGGTATCGGTCTCGGCGTGGACGGGGTGGGTGTCGAAGCAGGCGTGCGCGCCGGTGTGGCAGGCGGGGCCGACCTGCTCGACGGTGAGCAGGAGCGCGTCGGCGTCGCAGTCGAGCGCAGCGCCGCGGACGTACTGCACGTGACCGGAGGTGTCGCCCTTCCGCCAGTACTCCTGCCGCGAGCGGGACCAGAACACGGCGCGCCCTTCGGTCAGCGTGCGGCGGAGGGCCTCACGGTCCATGTACCCGACCATCAGCACCTGCCTGGTCGCCTCCTCCTGGACCACGGCGGTCAGCAGGCCGTCGGAGCCGAACTGCGCGAGCGCGAGCGCCTCCTGCGCATCCAGCGTGGGAGCGTCGGTGCTGGGTGGGTCGGTCATGGGGTCTCCTGCCTGACCGTGACGCCCGCGTCCGCGAGCGCCGACTTCACCTGGCCGATCGTGAGCAGCCCGCGGTGGAACACGCTCGCCGCGAGCACCGCGTCGGCGCCGGCCTGCACCGCGGGAGCGAAGTGCTCGAGCCCGCCCGCGCCTCCGGAAGCGATCAGCGGGACCGGGCTGACGGCCCTGACCGCCTCGATGAGCCGCACGTCGTAGCCCGCCTTGGTGCCGTCGGCGTCGATGGAGTTGAGCAGCAGCTCCCCCGCGCCGAGCCCGATCGCGCGGGTGGTCCACGCGATCGCGTCGATCCCGGTGTTCGTGCGGCCGCCGTGGGTCGTGACGGACCAGCCGGAGGGGCTGCGGGGGTCGTGCAGCACGTCGAGGGAGAGCACGCAGACCTGGGCGCCGAAGCGCGTCGCGATCTCCGCGATCAGCTCGGGGCGCGCGATCGCGGCGGAGTTCACGCCGATCTTGTCCGCGCCGGACTGCAGGAGGCGGTCGACGTCGTCGACGCTCCGCACCCCTCCGCCGACCGTGAGGGGGACGAAGACCTGCTCGGCGGTCCGGCGCACGGTGTCGAGGAGCGTGCCCCGCGCCTCCACCGTCGCGGTGACGTCGAGGAACGTGATCTCGTCCGCGCCGTCCGCCGCGTACCGGGCCGCGAGCTCGACCGGGTCGCCGGCGTCCTCGAGGCCGACGAAGTTCACGCCCTTGACGACGCGCCCGGCGGCGACGTCGAGGCACGGGATGACGCGGGTGGCGAGCGTCATCAGCCGGTATCCCGCCCGCTGGTGAGCCGCCGCGCGACTCGTGAGGCTGCGCGCGCGGGCTCGTCAGCCGCGGAGGGGCTCAGCAGGAGCAGGCGCATCAGAGCCTCGCGGCGTGGATCGGCGTGACGAAGATCGCCCGCGCGCCGAGCGCGTAGAGGCGGTCCATGACGAGGTTCATGTCGGTGCGCATGACGAGCACGCGCACGGCGGCCCAGTCCGGGTCGTGGAGGGGCGACACCGTCGGCGACTCGTAGCCGGGGGCGAGCGCGGTGGCCTCCTCCAGCAGGCTGCGGGGGATGTCGTAGTCGACCATCACCCAGCGGCGGGCGACGAGCACGCCGCTGAGCCGCCGCTCGAGCACGTCGAGCCCCTCCGGACGGACGGCCCCGGCGACCAGGACCGCGGTCGACTCCAGGATGACCGGACCGAAGATCTCGAGTCCCTGCGCACGCAAGGTGCTGCCCGTCTCGACGACGTCCGCGATCGCGTCGGCGACGCCGAGCCGGACCGCGGTCTCGACGGCGCCGTCGAGGTGGACGAGGGTCACCTCCACGCCCTCCCGCTCGAGGAAGGCGCCGACCAGACCGGTGTAGCTCGTCGCGACGCGGAGGCCCCTGAGGTCGTCCAGCGAGGTGAAGCGGCCGGCGGGACCGGCGAAGCGGAAGGTGGAGGACGCGAAGTCGAGCGCGGCGATCTCGACCGCGCTCGACCCGGAGTCGAGCAGCAGGTCGCGGCCGGTGATCCCGACGTCGAGGGCGCCCGAGCCGACGTAGGTGGCGATGTCGCGGGGGCGGAGGTAGAAGAACTCCGCGTCGTTGCGCGGGTCGGAGACCGTGAGCTCCTTCGGGTCCCGGCGGAGGCGGTAGCCGGCCTCGCCGAGCATCTGCGCGGCGGTGTCGGCGAGCGCGCCCTTGTTGGGCACGGCGATTCTCAGCATGGCGGTTCCTGGTGTCGAGGTGGTCGGGCGGGTCTCGTCAGAGATGGCGCCAGACGTCCTCGAGCGTCAGTCCGCGCGCGAGCAGCAGGACCTGGAGGTGGTACAGCAGCTGCGAGGCCTCTTCGGCGAGACGGTCGTCGCTCTCCCACTCGGCCGCCATCCAGACCTCGGCAGCCTCCTCCACGATCTTCTTGCCGATGCCGTGCACGCCGGAGTCGAGCTCGGTGACCGTGCGGGAGCCGGCCGGACGCAGGGCGGCCTTCGCCGACAGCTCGGCGAACAGCCCCTCGAACGTCTTCACGCGACCAGGGTATCGGGGCCGTGCACCCCTCGCGGTTCCGCAGAAACCCGCCGACGCGTCGTGCTCGCGAGCCCGTGTGCGCCGTCCCCGGGAAGACCTGCGGATCCGAAGAGGCAGGTCAGGACGTGGCGAGGGTGCGGAGGTGCTGGATCGCGGCGTCGGGGTCGGGCTGGCCGAAGACCGCCGAGCCCGCGACGAAGGTGTCTGCACCGGCCGCGGCGGCCGTCGCGATGGTGTCCGTGCCGATGCCGCCGTCGACCTGCAGCCAGACGTCGCGGTCGCCGATCGCCTCCCGGACCTCGCGGACCTTCGACATCAGGTCCGTCATGAACGACTGGCCGCCGAAGCCCGGCTCGACCGTCATCACGAGGATCTGGTCGAACTCCTCGATCGCAGCGAGGTACGGCGCGGCGTCCGTGCCCGGCTTCAGGGCGATACCGGCACGCGCGCCGGCCCGCCGGATCGAGCGCGCGGTCGCGATCGGCTCACGGGCGGCCTCCGCGTGGAAGGTCACGGTCTGGGCGCCCGCCTCCGCGTAGCCCGGCGCCCAGCGGTGGGGGTCGTCGATCATCAGGTGCACGTCGAGCGGCAGCGCGCTGACCTGCGCGAGCCGTTGCACCATCGGCAGCCCGAACGTGAGGTTCGGCACGAAGTGGTTGTCCATCACGTCGCAGTGCACCGCGTCGGCGGAGGGGATCCGGGCGATCTCCGCGGCGAAGGCGCTGAAGTCGGCGGACAGGATGCTCGGCTCGATCCGGACGGCCACGCGCCCGACTCTATTCGGTCGTCACGCGCGGTCGGCCCGCGCCGGCGTGCAGGGCGGGCCGGTGTCGGCCGGTGCCTGCGCCGTGGTCACCTGCGCCCAGGTCTCGAGATCGCAGAAGGGGACGAGGCGGTCTCGATGGGTCACGCCTATCGATCGCCGCGGACGACCCGGTGCGTGAGGGGCACGCCAGGACGGTAGGCGAGGTGGGCGGCGGAGGGTGCGTCGAGCACGTGGAGGGCTGCGGGCCCGCCGACCCGGATCGCGCCGGCGTCGTCGATCCCGAGCACGCGCGCGCCGCCGCGGGTCGCCGCCCAGAGCGCCTCGGCGAGCGTGAGGCGCTGCTGCAGCACGGCCGTCGCGACGCAGAACGCCATCGAGGTCGTGTAGCTCGAGCCGGGGTTGCAGTTGCTGGCGATCGCGAGCGGGACGCCCGCGTCGGCGAGACGGCGGGCGGGGGCGAGGGGCTGGCGGGTGCTCAGGTCGGCGGCGGGGAGCAGGACCGCGGTGACCCCGCTGCCCGCGACCGCTGCGATATCCGCGTCCGACACGTGGTTGACGTGGTCGACGCTCGCAGCGCCGAGCTCGGCCGCGAGGGCGACCCCTCCGGATTCCCCGAGCTGGTTGCCGTGCACCCTGAGGCGGAGCCCGGCGGCGCGGCCGGCGAGCAGCACCTCCCGCGACTCCTCGACGTCGAACGCGCCGGTCTCGCAGAAGACGTCGATCGCGTCGACGAACGGCAGGACCGCGTCGAGCATCGGGCCGACGACGAGGTCGAGGTAGTCGCGGCGGTCGACTCCGGCGGGCAGGAGGTGGGCGCCGAGGTAGGTGACGGAGTCGGCGACCTCCCTCCCGATGCGGGCGAGGCGCGCCTCCGATGCGACGTCGAGGCCGTAGCCGGTCTTCGTCTCGAGCGTCGTGGTACCCCCGGCGATCGCCTCGGTGCGGAGGCGTGTGGCGGAGGCGCGCAGCGCGTCGTCGGTGGCGGCCCTGGTCGCGGCGACCGTGGTGGCGATCCCGCCGGCCTGATAGGCCCGCCCGGCCATCCGTGCCTCGAACTCCGCGGCGCGGTCGCCGGCGAACACGAGGTGCGTGTGGCTGTCGACCCAGCCGGGCAGCACCGCGCGGCCGCCGAGGTCGGTGCGGATGTCGGCGGCCGGCGCGGCGGCGGCCGGGCCGATCCAGACGACTCGGCCGTCCTCGACGACGAGCGCCGCGTCGGTGAGCCGGGTCGACTCCTCCGGCGTCGGGCCGTCGTGGGTCGTCAGCTCCGCGATGCCGGTCAGCAGCTCAGCCATGCGCAGCTCCTGTTTCGTCGTTCAGGAAGAACGGCCGATCCGCCGCCGTCTCTCCTGCACGACGAAACACCTCCGCGCCGGCGACGACCGTTCTGAGGACGTCGGAGGCGGTCGCCGTCAGGATCAGCTGCTCCGGGGCCGAGCCGCTGGTCCTCGGGGAGTCGAGCGTCAGCTCGACGAAGTCGGCCGGGTCGCCGACCGCGAAGCCGTTCGAGCTGAGGCCGAGGCTCGCGGCGCCGTGCGCCGTCGCCGCGGTGAGCAGCTCGGCCGGGGTGAACCGGCCGCGCCGGCCGGAGGCGAGCCGCTCCCCCGCCTCCAGGCCCCGGATCTCGAGCAGCGGGTCGATCACGGACTGGCCGTCGGAGCCGAGGGCGATCCGGGCGCCCGCGTCGGCGAGCGCCCGCGCCGGACCGATGCCGTCGCCGAGGTCCGCCTCCGTCGTCGGGCAGAACGCGACCGCCGCGCCGGCAGCCCCGACCCGCGCCACGTCGTCGGCGGACAGGTGGGTGCCGTGCACGAGCGTCGTCCGCGGCGAGAGCACGCCGAGCCGGTCGAGGGCCGCGACGGGGGTCTCGCCGTGCAGGGCGAGGAACGCGTCGGTCTCCCGGGGCTGCTCCGCCACGTGGAGGTGCAGGGGCACGTCCGCGGGCAGACCGCCGACGATCCGCTCGATCGCCGGCAGTGGCACGGCGCGGACGGAGTGGATCGCGGCGCCGAGCGTGACGAGGGGGTCGTCGCCGAGCGCCTCCCGGAGCGCGTGCCAGCGGGCGAGGTAGCCCTCCGCGTCGCCGTCGCCGAAGCGCCGCTGCTCGGGACCCAGCGGGCCGCCGTCGACGTCGGCGGTGAGGTAGCAGGTGTCGAGGAGGACGAGGCGGATGCCGGCTTCGCGCGCGGCGTCGGCGATGGCCAGCTCCATCGCGTGCGGCGGGTCGTACGGGCGGCCGTCCGGGCGGTGGTGGACGTAGTGGAACTCGCCGACCGCGGTCCACCCCGCCGCCGTCATCTCGCCGAAGACGCGCCGCGCGACGGCGCGGTACGCCTCCGGCGTGAGCGCGCTCGCGAGCGCGTACATCGCCTCGCGCCAGCGCCAGAAGTCGCCGCCCTGGTCGTGCGTGCGACCACGGAGATCCCGGTGGAACGCGTGCGAGTGCGCGTTCACGAAGCCCGGCACGACCAGCTGCAGGACCCGGTCGCCGTCCTCGGGCGCGGTGCGGTCCTCGACGGCGGCGATCCGGCCGACCTCCACGGCGAAGCGCATGGCGGTGCGCGTGCCGGCGGGGGTGACGACGACCGCCGCCCAGTACGAGGTCATCGCCCGCACCAGCACTCTCCGTTTTGTAGGCAGGACCTGCCTACAAAACGGAGAGTCGTCGGGGGTCTCATGAGGCGAGCTCTCGGAGGATCCGCTCGAGGGCGTCGACGCCGGCGTTCAGGTCCGCCTCCGACGCGTCCTCCTCCGGGGCGTGGGAGACGCCGGTCGGGTTGCGGACGAAGAGCATCGCGGTCGGCACGTGCGCCGCGAGCACACCGGCGTCGTGGCCGGCACCGGTCGGCAGCGCGGGCACGCCGCCGAGCGCCGCATCGAGCTGCGACCGGAGGGCGGTGTCGAAGACGACCTCGTCGCTCCAGCTGCCCGCCTCGATCGCGGTTCCGCAGCCGTTGCGGGCGGCGGCGAGCGCTGCGGACTCCGCGATCCGCGCGACGACCGCGCGGACCGTCCCGCCGTCCTCAGCGCGGACGTCGAGCGACAGCTCGACGCGGGAGGCGATGACGTTCGTGCCACCCGGTACGGCCTCGATCC